>CAYWOT010000426.1:0-1503 GCA_964459975.1 uncultured bacterium | reverse complement strand
AGGTTTCGGTAGAGCTCGCTTCGGAAGAACGTCTTTATCGCCTCCGCCAGGCTCTCCGGATCTTCCGGGCGGCACACGAACCCGGTCGTCCCCTCGACGACGTCTTCCCGCAGCGATCCGACATCCGTCGCAATGACGGGAAGGCCGAAATTGTACGCTATGAAGATGACCCCCGATTGGAAGATATGCCGGTAGGGCACCACCATCACATCGGCGGCCTGGAAATAGGTTTCCACGTCTTCGTCGGGGACATGTTCGGCCCGGCAGATGACGGTGCTCCCCAGACCGCGTTCCCGGATCGCCCGTTCGATCTCCGCCCAGTATTCCTTGCAGTTCTTGACCATCCCCGCGATGATGACGCGCAGCTCGGGATGGTCCCTACGTACATTCGCTGCAGCCGGGATCAGGAATTCAAGCCCCTTGTACGGCGCGATATTTCCGAAAAAAAGTACCACCTTGTCGTCCGCCCGCAACTTCAGCCGTTCCCTTGCCTCCTTCGTGGTCATCTCCGTCCTGGGAAAGACATCCAGGATGCCGTGCGGGATCACGGTGACCTTGCATTCGGGAACGCCGAAGCGCTCCTTCAGCTGAGAGCGCATCTTTTCCGTGTGGACGATCAGATGGTCCGCGGTCCTGTAGAGCACATGGAGAGAGAACCGGTTCGTGAAGCTGCTCTTTCCGTCCCGTTCTCCCCTGTCGATGTTGTGGGGCGTGAAGATGATCTTCTTTCGAAACATCTTGTAGAAGAGCATCAGCAGGGTCCTGTCGAAGAACGCGAATTTGTTGATGGACTGGATGTGAAACACCCGGGAGTCCGTGGTCGTCGTGTACCGGATGATCCGCAAATAGTACCGAATGATCCGGAACATCTTCCTTCCCGCGGAAACGTTCGGCCGCCGATCCCCGAAATAGTTCAAAAACGTGATCCGGGGGTTCGCCAGAACGGGCGAGTGCATGATGGAATCGCTGCCGATGACGTCGATGTCGAGCGGGCTCTCGATCAGGCCCGACAGGAGGCCTGCCTCGTAATGCCCGCCCACTTCGCTTCCCGTGAAAAACGAAACCTTCATCCCGCGTTCCTCCCTGACTCCGTCGACCACGTTATGGAAAAAGAAGTGAAACCCGTAATGGAATCCTTCACGGAACCGGAACCGCTCACCGACTCCTCGGGCTTCCCCATTCCGGTCGTCCGGCGTGGCGCTGGTTGAGCCGAGGGCCGGGACCTTGCGTTCCCGAGGAGGAACCGTCGATCACGGGGGCGGGGCAACGGTCTCCGTGGAATCCGCGTCCTTTCGCGGAAAGCCGTCATCGGGTCGGCGACGAGACCCTTCAAACAACGTCGTGCGGACCGGCCTCGTCATGAGCGGAAACGGACCGGGACCCGAGCCTTTCGCCTAACGGACATGAAGGCTGGTCGGCGGATTGGGGGCCCGCGCGGTCGGAGCAGGAGGCGTCTCGTCCCCGGCCTGCCGGTTCAACTGGCAGAGGCAGAGGATCGGCACG
>CAYWOT010000425.1:0-1509 GCA_964459975.1 uncultured bacterium | reverse complement strand
CTCATATCGTCAATTTTTCCCTGTGGAGCATCGGTTGGCGCCTCTTCGACGGCACGGGCTCGCCGGTTTTGGGCGGCGGCACGCTACCGCCCCTTGTCGCAGCCCCTGCGTTGGCTCCCGGGGTCTCCACCGCCGTCGTCGTCGCCGTATCGATCTTCGGCTTCGTATCCGCCTTCCGGGCGCGAACCCTCGACACTTCGTTCGGCATTCTGATTTGCATGATGGTTCTCGTCAGTCCGATCGCGTGGGATCATTACCTGATCTTGGGATTGATTCCTCTGGTGGTTGCCGTTCGATACCTGTCGTTCCGAAATTGGCCCCGCAGGGAAACCGGCATCGCCCTGTGGCTCGGGATTTTCCTGGGTGTGCCGTCCACGAGGATAGCGACCGCCTTATTGACCGAAAACGGGTCGGCGAGCCGGCTCGGGTCGACGGTTTCCTGCGCGGCCTCGTTGGTCGCCCTTTTGCCCGCGGCGGGCCTCCTTGGGTTGCTATGGCTGTTGGGGCGGCTGGACCGCCTCGCTCCCTAGGCCGCCGTTCCGGCCGTCCGTCGTGCGGAGCGACCTCCGCTTGGAGGTCGTCGTCCTTCCGGCAGGGGAAACAAGCGATTTTCGGCGGATCTTTCGGTTGATTTCCGGGCGCGGACCATGCCTAATGGAACGGGAGATTTTTCGCCGTCTTCCGACGGGAGAGGCATGGGGGATCTGCTCCTTCGCATACTGGAGCGTCACGAGGGGCGGTTCGTTTCCGGCCAGGAAATCGGACGGCGGCTGAACACGTCCCGCGCTGCGGTCTGGAAACGGGTCGGAACGCTGCGCCGTCGCGGATTCGGGATCGAAGGGTCCCCGGGGCTGGGATACCGGCTCGTCGGCCGCCCCGACGCGATCGACGAGGCCGACGTCCGTTCGCGCCTTTCCTCCTCCACGTTCTGGAAATCGTTCACGCTGCACGCCGTGACCGGGAGCACGAACACCTGCGCCGCCGAGGCGGCGGAACACGGGGCTCCGGAAGGCACGGTCGTCTGCGCGGACGCGCAGAGCGGCGGACGGGGGCGCTTCGACCGCAGGTGGGAATCGCCCCCGGGGGTCAACCTGTACCTGTCGTTCGTCCTGCGCCCACCGATCGGTCCCCAGTTCGCGCCGCAGCTGACGCTGGTGACCGCCGTCGCCCTGGCCAAAGCGGTGGAGGAGGCCGCGGGCGTCGAGGCGATGCTCAAATGGCCGAACGACCTGTACCTCGCGGGCGGGAAGGCCGCGGGGATCCTGGCGGAAATGGCCACCGACGCGGACCGGCTTCGTCCCGTCGTGGTCGGAGTCGGCCTGAACGTCAACGCGGACGCATCCGATTTTCCCGAATCCCTTCGACACCGCGCGACCTCGCTGCGGCTGGCCGCCGGCCGCTCGTTCGGCCGGGCCGAGGTGCTCGCCCGGTTTCTCGATTCCTTCGAGGGCTGCTACTCGCGCTTCTGCAAAGGGGGGTTGGCGCCTCTGCTCCCCGAATGGCGCAGCC
>CAYWOT010000424.1:0-1530 GCA_964459975.1 uncultured bacterium | reverse complement strand
CCGGACGAGGCGGAGCTGGCCTCGCTCGTCGGGTCCCTCCAGCGTAACGACGGCATCGCCTTTCTTCTCATCTCGCACAGCCCGTCCCTGCTTTCCGGGCTGTGCCGCCGCGTCGTGGCGCTCGCGGACGGGCGCATCGCGTGGGAAGGGCCGGCCGCCGAGCTGCCGGACGGACGGATGCCCTTCGGGGACGCGCACGGCGTTCGGCGCCCCGGGGACCCCTGATGCACCTCGCGGTCCGGGACCTCTCCATCGCCTTCGGCCCCGTGAAGGCGGTCCGATCCGTTTCGCTCACCGTGGCCGACGGGGAGATCGTGGGGATCTTCGGCCCCAACGGATCCGGAAAAACGACCTTTCTCAAAGCGGTCGCCGGCCTTCTGCCGGTCCGCTCCGGGCGGATCGTCGTCCGCGGCGAGGATGTAACGTCCCTTCCGGCCCACCAGCGCGCCGCGCGGGGCGTGCACTACGTCTCCGACCGCGCCCGCGTCGCCCTTCGGATGACGGTACGGGAAAACCTGGACGTCGGAGGATACCGGCGGCGGCGGGCGGCGCTCGCGTCGGCCCGGGAGAACGTCTTTCGCCTGTTTCCGGTCCTGCGGGAAAAGGCGCGGTCGCCCGCCGGGATCCTGTCGGGCGGCGAGCGCCAGATGCTCGTCCTCGGGCGCGCGCTGATGGGACGGGCTTCCCTGCTCCTCTTCGACGAGCCGTTCCTGGGCCTCTCGCGGGACGCGCGCGAGCGGATCCTCCGGGTCGTCGACGAGGAGCTTCGGGGACGAGCGACCATCCTGCTGGCCGAGCACGACCTGGAGGGGACGGTGCGCATTCTCTCCCGCTGCTTCGTGTTCCGGCGGGGAGAGGTGGTCCACGAGGCGAACCGGGACGACGTCGCAGGCGAAGATCGCATGCGCGCGGCGCTCCTCCGCTGTTTCGGGGACGACGCCGGCCGCGCGCGGCGGGAAGACCAGGAGGAGCGCTGAGACATGAGCGAGCGGAAAAGGGCGGGGAAGACGACCGCCGGACGGGAACCGATCACCGTGACGCTGCCCGTCTCCCTGCGGGAGCAACTCGCCGATTTCTGCCGGGAACGGAGAGTGCCGCCGGACATCGTGGTCGAACGGGCGCTTCTGGAATACTTCCGGGAAGGCGACATGAGCCACTAGCCCGCTTTTTTCAACATGGTTCGTAGCAAGGCGGCGGAGACGGGCGTTGAGCGAGGTTCCGTCCGCGTGAAGCGAAACAGAGGGGAACCGAGCTCCGAGACCCCCGCGACGCTAAAGACACAACGTCCGGGCGGGAGCGGCAAGGCGCGCGACCGAGCGCAACGCGCATCGCCTACGACGGCCATGGATGGCGTAACGTCGGCGGGAGGCACGGATGCCGGAGCCGACGGCCGCCGCGGCAGAAGTTTGGTGAGAAATTCGGGCTGGCCCGGTTCCCGTGCCCCCGGGCGGTCTTTCCTAGCTGGCGATTCCCGACTCCGAGATGAGTCCCCGGGTCTTCTCGCGCCGCTCGGCGTCGCGCGCGGCGACG
>CAYWOT010000423.1:0-1538 GCA_964459975.1 uncultured bacterium | reverse complement strand
CGCTTCGTCGCGACAGACCCCCGCAAGGGGCACCCCGTCTCGGCGGCTCGCCCGCCGCAAGCGTCGACGACGTTGCGCCTTCCGACAACGTAAGACGGTTCTGTTTCCGTACTAGGGAAATGGTGCGTTAAGCCGGGCCGTGGCCTGCGGGCGGGTCCGGGCCGGGCTCCGGGTCGTCGCGCGCGAGGTCCGTCTCGGCTGCGCCCGTCCAGGTGCGCAGCTCCGCCGGCGTGGTGGCGAACATGTTGTTGGTCTCCCCGGCCGCCGGGTAGATCGTCCCGAACCGGCGCAGCGAGGAGTCCAGATAGACGGGGAGGCCGGGGGGGAGGGCCACGGGCGAGACGGCGCCGACGGCAAACCCCGTATGCCGCACTACGTCCTCGTGTCCCGCCAGCTTTGCGCGCCGGCCCCCGCGGATCGCCTTCGCCTTTTTTAGATCCACACGCTTGTCCCCGGAGATCACGACGGCCACCGGGGAGTCGTCGACGAGGAGGAGGATGGTCTTGGCGATCTGTCCGACCGTAACCCCGAGCGTTCTGGCCGCCGCGGCGGAGTTGTGCGTCGAGTCGACGAAGGAGCGGATTTCCCGTCGGATTCCGCGGGATTCGAAGAATTCCCGGACGTCGCGCTCTCCTTTGGGCTTCATCGTCCCGCCACCCCCCTGGCGTCGCGGTTTCCGCCCCATTATAGCGGACCGGCGTCGCTTCGTGGCGGCGTGAAGGCCGCCGCGGGGCATCGACGTACAATAGGAGCGGACCCGAGGCGGGGCGGCAATGGCGCCGGCCTTTCGGGCCCCGGGTGAAAAAACAGCGCGAAAGGGAGGGCGGCGATGTACGAAGTCGGACAGTCGGCGGAGACGACCCGGGTGTTTACCGAGAACGACGTTCGGCGGTTCGCCGACATCACCGGCGATCGGAACCCGATCCACCTGTCGGAGGAGTTTGCCGCGGCGAGCCGCTTCGGAGAGCGGATCGTCCACGGGATCCTGACGGCGGGACTGATTTCCGCGGTGATCGGCATGCGGCTTCCGGGACCCGGCTGTCTCTACGTTTCGCAGACGCTGTCGTTCCGCGCTCCCGTCCGGCTCGGCGACGAAGTCACGGCCCGGGCGGAAATCGTCGAGGTGATCTCGGAGAGGCGCCTGCGCCTCCGCACGACCTGCATCAATCAGCGCGGGGACGTGGTCCTCGACGGCGAGGCGGTCGTCATCGCGCCGCGCCCCGGACGTTAGCCCGGGAAACCCATAGGAAAAAGAAACCCCCCGGGACAAAGGCGGGAGTCCCGGGGGGTCCGAAAGATCGCCCGCACGATCGGAGGCGGGGGGTAGCGGGCGAACGAGCCTCTCCGGGGAGAAGAGGCAAACGTTGCGCACGTTCCGTTTCTACCGGGATGTATCGGCAGGCCCCGCGCGGGACTTTAGGGGAAGATCCGTCGAAGGGATCCGGGCGACAAAAGCGCCCGTTTGGGCCGCATTTCTCACCGCAGGTTCGCAGCGAGGGGGTGGAGACGGGCGTGGAGCGAGGTTCCGTCCGGTACGG
>CAYWOT010000422.1:0-1552 GCA_964459975.1 uncultured bacterium | reverse complement strand
CGATCCTCCTCCAGGACCGGGTGCGGGTGCGCATGTTCGTCACGGATCTCGCGCGAAGCTCCTTCCGGTTCCGGGCCGAGCTGTTCGATCCCGGAGACGGGCGGGTCTACGCGGAAGCGGAGACGGTCCAGGTGATGTACGACTACGCCGCGGGACGGCCGAAGCCCATTCCCCCGGAGTTCCGGGAGCGCGTGCGGGCTTTCATCGGAGGCTAGCCGGCCGCCCGCGCCGCCGTTTCGCGCGGCGCGGCGTCAGAAGTAGAGCGCCCAGGAGAGCTTCACTTCGTCGTACCGGATACCGGGGGAGACGGTCCGGCCGACGTCGAGAAACAGCGCATGGCGGCGCCCGAGGGGGAACCCCTGGCGGATGACCGCCGACAGCTCGCGTTCCCGGTTCGCGTCCCCCAGCACGCCCTCCATGGCGCGCGTCTGGAACAACACCTTCCATGACCCGGTGACCGTCGCCAGGATTCCGGCCGAGATCCCCACCCCCGCCGCGAACGCCGGCCGGTACCGGCCGGCCACCGCCCACTCCGTCTCCAGCAGCGCGTACGCCAGTCCCAGATGCGGGACGTCCCACGCGAGGCCGCCCCCGGGGTTCGCGAAAAAGACCAGTGTGTCCGGACGGTCGGGAACGGGCCTTGTCTCGAAACCGGTCCGGAACTTCCACGACACAGGGCGGAAAAAGGCATCCCGCGCGGCGAGCGAAACGATGTGGATCAGATCGGCCCGCTGCAGCCGGACCCGGTCGCTCCCGGGATAGTACCGCAGAGCCGCCCGAAAGAACTCGATCTGCGACCCGGGTACGAATCCCCCGTCGGCGTCCAGCAGATCGTGGTAGGCCGGCCGTCCCGACACCTCGAAGAACGCCTTGCCGTCCCGGACCCCCGCCCCCAGTTCCGCGCGCGAGGAGCCGTGCCCGTTTTCGGGCCGTTCCGGCGCCGGCGGGGGGGAGGGGCGGTCCTCGGCCGACCGGAGCGTGCTTCGTGCGGCCAGGACCGCGAGAAACTGCTTCCGGTACGCCTCCTGCGTGGCCCCCTTCTTGCTGTACCGCACCTGGATGGCGTCGGACGCCAGGTCGAGGATGCGGGCCTTTTCGCCGTCGGAGATGTCCGCGGACAGGACCGCGCTCGCCGAGGCGGCGTTGTCGAGGACCGACCGGGCGCGCCGGACGTCGGCCCCGGAAAGCGAGGCGGCGATGTGCCGGATCCTGCGGGCCAAGGACGGGCGGAAGACCGGGTCGGAGATAAGCCCCGCCGCACGGACGGCCTTGAGGGTGTCGACGGGGATGGTGAACCAACGGAACCGGTCGGTGAGCCGGGCGGACGGGTCGCCGACCTCCAGCAGAAAGAGCAGGTCGTAGGAACAGTTCTCCTTGAAGAAGTAGTAATCGGAGTAGATCCCCTGCAGTTCCATCACGTGCAGAACCATTCGCCGCACGGCTTCGGGCGAAAGGGCGAGACGGTACTCCCACAGGTCCCGTTGGTCCATGTTCCCGTATTCCTTCACTTTGTCGTAGTACGGCAGAATGGAGTAGTACCCGGGGTAGAGTC
>CAYWOT010000421.1:0-1559 GCA_964459975.1 uncultured bacterium | reverse complement strand
CCGGGGGTACGCGCGACATCCGCAACTCGCTCGCTTCCGGAGGGCGCGGACGCCGGTTTCCGCCATCGCCTGCTACCTGCGCGCCGTCCATGCCGAAGGACGCGCTCGCGGGTTCCGGTTCGAGGTCGGCAGGATTGCCGGGGGCGGGCGCGTGGAACGCCTGACCGTACGTCGCGGACAGATCCGATACGAATGGGACCATCTCCTGGCAAAATTGCGGAAGCGGGACCCGCAACGCTTTCTCGATCTTCAATCGGTTCGCACGATCCGCCCGCATCCGCTGTTCCGAATCGTCCCGGGAGGAGTGGAAGAGTGGGAAATCGTGCCCGGCGACGCACAACCGCCCCGGGTCCCCGCCGCCCGGCCGAAGCCGCCGAGGCCCCGCGACGCGGACGGCTCGGCGCGCGGCCCCGCCGGTCCCTTCCGCCGGCTCGCATGAAACGCCCCGGCGGAAGGACCTGGCGGATCGTCGCCGCAACGGCGCTTCTCCTGGCGGGGGCCCTGCTCTACGCGAACCCCTACAAAGTCGGCCGCGTGACGGGCGAATACAAGGGGGTACCGGTTCGGGAAAACGGCATATGGTTTTTTGCGAGCCACGGCAAACACTACGCGCCGAACGGGTACCAGATAGACTCTCCGAGGGTGCCGGTCGGCTGGCTGCGGATTCCGGCGGCGGAAGCCGTCCCCACCGGCAGGCGATGAACAACCTCCGTGGAACGAAGTCCGGCCGCGGGCTTTCGCCCGGCATATCCGGGACACCTTTTTTGCGGTCCCGGAAACACCGATGGAGCCTGGGCCCGAAATGCCACCGTCCCCCCCCCGCAGGGCGGTCACGGACAAGGACGAAGGGATGATCCGCAGAGCGTTCGCCGTATGGATCCTGCTCCTCGTTCTCGCGATTCTGAACGGAGGCATCCGGGAAACGCTCCTTGCTCCCCGGTTCGGCGAACCGGCCGGCCACGTCCTCAGCACCATCGTGCTGTGCGCCCTGATCTTCCTTGTCTCCTTCCTCTGCATCCGATGGATCGGCCCCGCGGGCCCACGGGACCCGTGGATGGTCGGGCTGTTCTGGGTCGTGTTCACGGTGGCGTTCGAATTCCTCGCCGGGCACTTCGTCTTCGGAAGGTCGTGGGAGCGCCTGCTGGCGGACTACCACGTGACGGAGGGTCGGATATGGATCCTCGTCCTGGCGGCCGATGTCCTCGCACCGCCGTGGGCGGCCCGGCTGCGCTCGAACGATGCCTGACCGTCCGCCGCGGAACGGAAGGAAGACGCCGTACGTTCACGGGTACACGGCGGAGGAAACCGCACGGCTGGTCGACCAGGCGACCACGCTCGCCGATCTCCTCCACTCGGACACGGTGTACCCGGCGGGAAGCACGGTGCTGGAAGCGGGGTGCGGCGTCGGCGCGCAGACCGTCATTCTGGCACGCGGCAATCCCGGCGCTCGCTTTACGGCGGTCGATTTCTCGGACGAATCCCTTCGGGCCGCAAAGGCACGGGCGGCGTCCCACGGCGTCGCGAACGTCACGTTCGACCGGCAGGACCTCTTCCGCCTG
>CAYWOT010000420.1:0-1560 GCA_964459975.1 uncultured bacterium | reverse complement strand
CCGCCGCGCCGCTCAATCGGCCGGAGAATTTCGAGCTGCACGCGCACAAACGCTATCGCCTGGCCGGTGAGTTCGAGGTCAACTCCTGGGTCAGAAATAAGACCGGAACAGTCCCAGGCGAACCCCCTCGACCAATCGTGGCGGTGGAACAGGATTTGGATACGCTGGCGGAAGACATCGATACGCGGAGATTCTCCGCCGAGGAGATCGCACGATTCTTCGGTGAATGCAGTTACGTGTTCGACTCCATTCTGTGGCTCTACTACCCGGAGAAAGAGGGCGAAGAGTCCGGCGCTTCGTAGATCGACGTCGTCGGTAACGTCAGGCTCCGCGGGAATCGTGCCGGAACATTTCGGCGCACTGGGCGAACGGTCCGCAACCGTTGAGACGGAGCGAGAAGGGACAGAAATCCTGGGCGGGAGTCGTAAGCAACAGGAAACAGCAGGGGGAACCGGGCGATCGATTCCCCCGTTTTTGTATCGGGTCGGTTTCCGCAGGCAGGGTCCGCTTCACCATTTCCTTCACGGTGTTCGGACAACTACCGGTCCGTCCCGGTTTTCGCCTGGGGCGGCTGCAACCGGCTGAAGACATCGAGCATCGCCGGGGAAGGGTCCGTGTGGTGGTAAATGATCTTCCATGCGCCGGCTTCCCGCCGATAGATGTTCGTGACGCGATGTTCGATGGCCACCCGTTCACCGGCAAGCGTGAGTCGGCCATACTCGATGCCCGCTTCGACTGCCACATCGCCCGCGACGCGGATGAGTTGATCCCTCAGTTCCACTTTCCCGTCCGAGGCCAGTCGAGCCACTTGCTCGAACGACTCTCGTACTGCATTCCAGCCGACTTGCCGACCGCCGATCGGGTGCAGGGCTGTCACTTCTTCACCGTGCGACCAGACGTCCGCCAACGGGGCGGCGTCCCCGTTGACCATGCGGTTCAACCCCGCGTAGAAACGCGCGGACGCCTTGCGGACTTCGTCTTCCTTCGACATCACCGATTCTCCTCGATGCCCCGTAGGGCGTTACGGTGCGATTTGGAACCATCCACGCCAATCGATGGCTGCGCAATGAACGCCTGCTTATTTATTCGATTTGGCCCCGGGGTCGAAGATTCTGTTCCCATGCATTTTGGGGGACTCTTTCGGCCGTTCTTCGCCTATGGGGCTGACAGGCCCCGAGGGCTCCGACCTGATAGAAGTGTCCAAAGTCGGGGAAGGTCGCGGCAACCGACCCGTTATCCGTTCTTACCCGAGCCGAACCGCGAGCATGGATACCGAACCGCCGTCGATCCCTTCAACCGGAAACGTGACCGGATCGCCTTCCCTCCGGAGGGCGATCACGTAAAGCAGAGGCAAGTAGTGGAAAAGAGGGGGTAGAAAAATTCGATCCCAAAAATCCAAGCTCTGAGTATCATGTTGATATTGAAAGAGAAGATGTAAAAGAGAAAATACGAAAAGCAAAAGAAACATATGATAATTTTTGCGAAGAGTATAAGGAAAAATTAAATTTTGAAAATTTTATGAAATGATCCGAATGATAATTTTATTGGGATTGTCCAATT
>CAYWOT010000419.1:0-1575 GCA_964459975.1 uncultured bacterium | reverse complement strand
CCTCGTCCACGATGTACACCTTGTAGCGCCCTTCCTCGGAGGGAGCGTACATGGCCCTCTCCCGCAGCTCGCGCGCGTCGTCCACGCCCCGGTGGCTGGCGGCGTCGATCTCCACGACATCGAGCGACGTCCGACCGGACCAGATCCGTTCGCACGATTGGCAGGTCCCGCACGGCTCGCCACCCTCCCGGTTCGGGCAGTTGAGGGCCATGGCGAGGATGCGGGCGGCCGTGGTCTTGCCGACGCCGCGGGGGCCGCAGAACAGGTAGGCGTGCCCCACGCGCCCGCCCTCGACCGCGGCGCGCAACGTGCGCGCGACGGCGTCCTGGCCGACCAGCTCCTCGAAGCGCCGGGGACGGTGTGTGCGGGCGAGTGCGGCGCGGGACACGCTTCTAACCGATGCTGGGGGCGAGAGCGAGGACCGGCGGGATGCGAGAACGCCCCAGACTCACCGTGGCGACCTTCGCACGCTTACCGCTGCTACCTTCACGGTCCTGACGGGGTTCACGCGTTCGGAGTCCCACGGGCCTGGGGCGCCCTTCATGGTACGGATCGGACGCGGGCGCTGCAAGCGTCCCGATGCGACGGTCCGGCCGGGCGGCCCCCCCGGGAGGGCCGTCGGTACGGGCCCTCCCGCGGATCCCGCAAGCCGCGCCGCGGCTCACGCGTCCTCTCCCCTGAAGGCATCGCGCACGTGCTCGAGGCGAACGCGGCTGCCGGGGCCGAGAAGGACGCCGACGGCGTCGAATCGGAACTCCCTTCCGATCCCCGGATGACGGTGAATCCAGGCTTCGGCCGCGCGACGGACCCGGGCGCGCTTCCGGCGGTCGACCGCCTCCAGCGGAGCCTGCGGTCCCTCGCCGCGGGTCTTCACCTCCACGAACGCCACGACCGGGCCTTCGCGGGCGACCACGTCGATCTCGCACCGCCCGGAGCGCCAGTTCCGGGCGAGGATCTCGAGACCCGCGGCCCGCAGGTGCTCGACCGCCAGGGCCTCGCCCCGGACGGCCCGCTCGCGAGCCCGGCGGGCCGGATCGACCACGGGAGCGATCAGCCCCCGGCGACCGCCGACTCGGCCGGCCGGACGATGCCCCGCCCGAGGGCGTGTGCGATGGCCGTGACCTCGACGACCAGGTCGTCGTACTGATCCGGGGTCAACGACTGGGCCCCATCGGAGAGGGCCGAGGCCGGGTCTGGATGCACCTCCACCATGATGCCGTCCGCGCCGGCCGCCACCGCGGCCCGGGCCATGGGCGGGACCTTGTCCCGGTGTCCCGTACCGTGCGCCGGGTCCGCGATGATCGGCAGGTGCGAGAGCTCCTTGACGCTGGGGATCGCGGTCAGGTCGAGGAGGTTGCGGGCGTGGTGGTCGAAGCTGCGGACGCCGCGCTCGCACAGGATCACCCGGGACTCCCCCTCGAGCAGGATGTACTCCGCGGCAAGGAGCAGCTCCTTGATGGTGGCCGACATGCCCCGCTTGAGAAGGACGGGCTTGCCGGCCCGGCCCGCCTCCCGGAGGAGCGCGTAGTTCTGCATGTTGCGCGCGCCGATCTGGATGATGTCTCCATACTCGGC
>CAYWOT010000418.1:0-1616 GCA_964459975.1 uncultured bacterium | reverse complement strand
CCTCCAGATTCCACGGGCTTTGCGCGGTTCGGCCCCACGGCGCCCGTTCACCGGGTAAGCCACGACCGGGAACGCACGGAGACCAGCGCATAGGGGAAAATCCAGAAGAGGGCGAACACGGAAAAGTAGGCGTAGAAGATGCCGAACACGAAATCCCAGGACTGTTCGCTCCGCAGATAATACAGCATGTTCAGCATCGCCATGATCCCCACCCCGAACAGGAACCTCAGGAAGGTCATGGGGTCCTCGAACGTGACGACGGCAAGGAGCGCCAGGCTCGCGTAGCCGATCGGGTACCGGAGATTCGTGACGATCGCATCCGCCACCGCAATCATGCACTTGACGGGAGGGCGCTTCCAGACGATGCCGGCCAAGCGGATCTCTTCCCGGATATAGCTGCGGTCCCACCGGAGGAACATCTTGCAGAGCTTCCGGTACCGCTCGGGAACGACCGTCCGGACCGCCGCGGTCCCCTGGTACACGGAGTCGTACCCGCTCGCCAGGATGAAGTTCGTCATCGCGCGGTCCTCGCCGTAGGTGCACGGCACGCCCAGGAACTTCTGCTCCACCCAGGCCGGAAGCACCTTCCGGACCGCCGAGGCCCGATACGCGGAAAGGGCGCCCGGGCAGCAGTACACGGTTCCGTACGTCGACTGGACCGAGCGGAGATAATCGAACGACAGCATGAACCGGACGTGGAGCATCCTCGGGATGAGGCCCGCACGGCGATTGAAGACCAGGACTTTTCCCGCCACCGCCCCGACCTTCGGATTCCGGAACGGCCCCACGATCGCGAGCAGCGTTTCCGGATCGATGATGCTGTCCGAATCGATCGTGACGAAGACTTCCCCCCGGCCCCGCCGGAACCCTTCCGCCAGTGCGGCGCGCTTTCCGCGATTCTTGGGGAAACGGACGGTGGTGACCAGCTCCGGAAAGGCCGAGGCGGCCCGTTCGACGTGCTCCCAAGTGTCGTCCCTGCTTCCGTCGTCGACGACGAAAATTTCGAGACGGTCGGGCGGATACTTCGCCGCCGCCACGGAAGCCACCGACTTTGCGACCATGGGCCCCTCGTTGTAGGCAGGGATGATCACCGTGAGGCGCGGCGCGTCGACCATGGAAGCGGCGGGAGAGGGGCGGTAGCTGAACCACAGCAAGGTGCGGAAACAGAGCATGGTCATTCCCATCAGCGCCCAAAGCACGCTCGGCCGGATAACGACCTCCGCCCATTCATGCCGCTCGGCGGCGCGGAACAGGGGCTGAAAGACCTGGGACGAGATGCTGTAATAGAACACGGCCCCCAGGCTGACGAGGATCGCCGCCCGAAGGACCCAGTCCGTGACGAACGCGATTTTCGCGTTATCGACCTTTTCCGAAATTCGATCGCCTTCCGGAAAGCCCTCGGGTTGCATGGTCCGCCCGATCCCTTCCTCGCACTTTTCCGTCGGGATTCCGGGTCGCCGGAACCGGCGTTCGCACAGTATGACATGATTTCCGCTTCGCGCGATCCATCCCGCCTCGAAAGGGATCGCCCCCGTCCGCGACCTTCGGAACCTCCGGGATCGGGGCGGGGCAGTCCGAGCGATCCAGGACCCTGCAAACCTATTTCCGGCAGCTCA
>CAYWOT010000417.1:0-1633 GCA_964459975.1 uncultured bacterium | reverse complement strand
GATCGGCGTGGAATGGATCAGCCGTGGGGGCGACGTCACCTACCACGGCCCCGGCCAGCTGGTCGGGTACCCGATCGTGCTGCTCGGCCGTCCCGACGTGCACCGGTACATCCGCAGCCTGGAGGCCGCCCTCATCGACGCCCTGGGCGAGTCGGGGATCCGTGCCCGCCGGATCGAGGGGCTCACGGGGGTATGGGCGGGGGGGAAGAAGATCGCCTCGATCGGTGTCGGCGTCAGGCGCTGGGTGACCTATCATGGTTTCGCGCTCAACGTGACGACCGACCTCGCGTACTTCGAGCGGATCCATCTCTGCGGGCTCAAAGGATATTCGGCGACCTCGATCGCCGAGCAGAGCGGCGGCGCCGTGTCGTTCGACGAAATCCGCGAGCGGGTGGCCGCGTCGTGCGCCCGGCACCTGCGGGGGTTCTCGTGAACGGGGCGGGCTACCCCCGCCGGCCCCCGTGGCTGACGATCCGCGCCCCGTCGACCGAGCGGATGTCCGGCGTGGCCGACGTCCTTCGCCGGCACCGCCTCTCGACGGTGTGCCGCGAGGCGCGGTGTCCCAACGTCGGAGAGTGCTGGGCGGGAGGGACCGCGACCGTGCTCATTCTGGGGGAGGTCTGCACGCGCGGCTGCGCTTTCTGCAACGTCTCTTCCGCCGGGGCGCCGCTTCCGCCCGAGCCGTCCGAACCGGCCCGCGTCGCCGCCGCGGCGCGGGAGCTTGGCTGGCGCCACGTAGTCGTGACGTCGGTCACGCGAGACGACCTTCCCGACGGGGGCGCCGCGCAATTCGTGCGGGTCGTGGAGGCGCTGCGCGCGTTGTCCCCGGCGCCGGCGGTCGAGCTGCTCATCCCGGACTTCGGCGGCGATCGCGATGCGGTCGCTGCGGTCGTGGCCGCCCGCCCCGACATCCTCGCGCACAACGTCGAGACCGTCCCGCGGCTTTACTCCGCGGTGCGTCCCGGCGCGGTCTACGAACGGTCGCTTACGCTCCTGTCGCGCGCGCGCGGGATCGATCCGGCCCTGACGCTCAAGTCGGGGATCATGGTCGGGTTCGGCGAAACCCGGAGCGAGGTGATCGGCGTGATGGAGGACCTGTTCCGCGCGGGGTGCCGGTCGGTGACCGTGGGCCAGTACCTGCCCCCGTCTCGCCGCCACGCGCCGGTGGTCGAGTTCCTCCCGCCCGAGGCGTTCGACGATCTGGCGGCGGCCGCGCGCCGGATCGGGTTCCTGCGGGTGGCGTCGGGGCCCTTCGTCCGCAGCTCCTACCGGGCGGGGGAGTCGCACCCGGCCGGCACTCCGAAAGTTCCCTGATCGTCAAGCGGTCCCGGTTCCGGTACAATCTGCTCTATGGCAGCGGACCAGGGCCGCCGGATCATCCACCTCGACATGGACGCGTTCTACGCGTCCGTCGAGGTCCTGGACGACCCCTCGCTCAAGGGAAAACCCGTCATCGTGGGGGGCGGGATGAAGCGCGGGGTGGTCTCCGCGGCCTCCTACGAGGCGCGCAAATTCGGTGTGCACTCCGCTCTCCCGATGGCCCGCGCCGTACGGCTGTGCCCCCATGGAGTCTTCCTTCCGGTCCGCATGGAGCGGTACAAGGAGGTCTCCGACCGGATCTTCGAGATCTTCC
>CAYWOT010000416.1:0-1643 GCA_964459975.1 uncultured bacterium | reverse complement strand
CCCAGCGGAAAGGAGACGGAGAGGTCTTTCAAGTTGTTCGCCCGGCACCCCGACAGCGTGAGGGCGTTTCCGTTCGGAAGGCGCCTCGCAGCAGGGACGGGGATCTCCTTTTTCCCGGAAAGGTAGAGCCCGGTAAGCGACGCCTCGCAGCGGACGATCGTCTCGGGCGTGCCCGCCGTGACCAGGTGGCCCCCGTGCTCGCCCGCCCCGGGCCCCATGTCGACCACGAAGTCCGCCTGGCGGATCGTCTCCTCGTCGTGCTCGACCACGAGAACCGTGTTCCCCTGGTCGCGCAGGCGCTTGAGCGTGTCGAGCAGCCTGCGGTTGTCGCGCTGATGCAGGCCGATCGACGGCTCGTCGAGGATGTAGAGGACGCCCATCAGCTGCGAGCCGATCTGGGTCGCCAGCCGGATCCGCTGGCCCTCGCCTCCCGACAGCGACGACGAGGCGCGGTCGAGCGAAAGGTAGTCCAGCCCGACGTTCGCGAGGAAGAAGAGGCGCGATTCGATCTCCTTGCGGATCCGCGCCGCGATCTGCTCGTCGCGCTCCGAAAGGGACAGTCCGCGGAAGAACGCCAGGGCCTCGCCGATCGAAAGCCGGGTGACCGCGTCGATCGCCCGGCTCCCCACCGTGACGCAAAGCGCCTCTTCCTTTAGCCTCGCGCCGCCGCACCGCCGGCACGGCCGGTTGCTCATGTAGCGGCCGATCTCCTCCCGCACGGCCTCCGACTCGGTCTCCCGGAACCGCCGCTCCAGGTTGCCGATGACCCCTTCGAAGGGCCGCACGAACGAATAGCGGCGGCTGCCCTCCTCGAGGAAGAAGCGGACCGGCTCGCCTCCGGACCCGGAGAGGAGCGCCTCCCGGACCCGCGCCGGAAGCGTCCCGAAGGGCTGCGTCAGCGAGAACCCGTAGTGGGCGGACAACGCCTCGAGCATCTGGTAGTAGAAGACGGTCGTCCGCCGGCTCCAGGGAGCGATCGCGCCCTCCCGGATGCTCTTCGTCGAGTCCGGGACGATCAGGTCGGGATCGAAATAGATGGTCGTCCCCAGTCCGTCGCATTCGGGGCACGCCCCGTACGGGCTGTTGAACGAAAAGAGCCGGGGCGTGACTTCCGGGTAGCTCACGTTGCAGTCGGGACAGGCGAACTTCTCGCTGTAGATCGTGCCGACGCCCTTCCCGCCGGCGACGCGCACCAGGCCGTCGGAAAGGGACAAGGACAAGGCGACGGAGTCGGTAAGCCGCCCGCGCGATCCTTCCGCGATCCGGATGCGGTCGACCACGACGTCGATGTCGTGCTTTTTCTTCTTGTCGAGAACGATCTCCTCGTCCAGGCTCTTCGTCTCGCCGTCGACGATCACGCGGGTGAAGCCGTCCCGGGCCAACTTCGCCAGCTCCTTGCGGTACTCTCCCTTGCGTCCCCGGACCACCGGGGCAAGGATCTGGACCTTCTCCCCCTCCCCCATCGCCATGACCGCGTCCACGATCTGCGGGACGGTCTGCTGGCGGATCTCCCTCCCGCACGAGGGACAGTGGACGATCCCCACCGAGGCGTACAGAAGCCGCAGGTAGTCGTAGATCTCGGTGACGGTCCCCACCGTGGAGCGCGGGTTCTTGCTGACCGACTTCTGCTCGATGGAGATGGC
>CAYWOT010000415.1:0-1655 GCA_964459975.1 uncultured bacterium | reverse complement strand
GTGGTCGCGGTATTTGTCCTGACGATCTACTTCTCTTTGAAGTCCATCATTCTCCGGCGATGGAAGGAAGGAGCCTTATCCCGGGCCGATCAATTCATTCTGGCGCTGGCCGCCTGCCTGACGCTTCTGGACCTGTGTTCTCCCGAGCGTTTTTTCGGCATCGGGAACGGAATGTTTTTCAACGAGCGGTTCCCCTGGGTGATCCTGCTCGTCATGGTGCCGCTGTTCGATGTTCCGAAAAAGGGGCTGCAACGGAACCACTATTCCGCGATGGTCGTCGCCGTCGTCAGCCTGTTTTTCGTGTGCAACGTGTTCGCGATTCGTCAGAAAAGCAGGATCGTGGAACGGTACATGAGCGGGGTCGCCGTGGATCTGCCGAGAGGAGCGACGATCATGGGGTACAAACCTTCCCCGCCGCGGGACGACCGCGTCGACATCCTGCTGCACGCTCCTTCGTATTACGGGATCCTGTGCGGAGGGGTGGACGTCGGCAACTACGAGGCGAAAGGCCTGAGATACTTTCCCGTACGATTCAAGCGGTCGTTTCCCGCGATTCCGCCACCCTATGAGATCGAGAGAGCCCCGCGGACCATCGAATGGCGGAAATATCCGGCGGTCGAATACCTGATCGCGTGGGGAGCGCAGGAGCAGGACAGGGACAAGATCGGGAAATTTTTCCGGGAAATATTCAACCACGGCGAACTGGGGGTCTGGAAAAGGATCGAAGAATACCGGGAGACGCCGCAAGAACGGAGGACGGAGGTCTTCCGGCGGCGTCGGAAGCGGGCTTTCGGTGCGTGATGAAACGGAATGAATTCGGACCGGACGGACCGGGTCGGGTGTCGTAGCCGTCGATGCCGGATCGAGAAGGAAGTCGCTCAAACGGTATCGGTTGCGAAAGGGCAGCGCCGGCGGCGAGCGGGACGCCCACGGACGATCGAGCAAGTCGCGACGGGGGCTCGGCGGCTGCGACCATCGCGCGGATGGCGTATTCGCGGGAGCCGCTCATGGCGGTGTTGCGATATTTTCTCTTGTGCATCGCCGTCGCCGCAGGGGTCGCGAACGTCCATTTGTGGTGGCAGTCGTTCCTGGTTCCCCACGTGTTTCGAAAGGACTTCCTCCAGGAATTCCTGACCGCGAAGGCCGTCCTTGACGGCGTGGATCCATACCTTCCCTTGCCGATTCTGGCGGACAGGTACCTGGGGCCGTTGCCGACCCGGGTCTTTCTGCATCCCTCGCCGTATCCGCCGCCGGCGGTCCTCTTTTCCCTCCCGGTGGGATGGTTGTCCTACGAGCATGCCGCGATTCTGTGGTTCTCCTTCGATCTCGCGTGCCTTGCCGTAGCGGTCGCCCTTCTGATGCGGCGGTTGGGGGTGCGAAGGAAGGCGGCGGCGACGTTGTCCGGCGCGTTGCTGATCCTGGTCTGGGTACCCGCGACGTCCGAGATGATTCTCGGGCAGTGGAACGGGTTGTTGCTTCTCCTCCTCGTCGGAGCCTGGGAGGGGCTTCGGTCCGGGAAAGAGGTCCGGAGCGGCGTCCTGTGCGGCGGCGCCGTTGCGCTGAAACTGTTTCCATGGCCCATCGTCGTGTATCTGACGGCGCGAAACGATCGGCGGGCGGCCTGGGCGGCGTTGGCGACGGCGGCAGCCGCCAAC
>CAYWOT010000414.1:0-1659 GCA_964459975.1 uncultured bacterium | reverse complement strand
CGGCCGCGATGCGCCGCTCGTACCGGCGGATCGCGGGCTTGAGGCGTCGGGCGGAAGACGCCTCGGCGCGCGGCGCGAACGCCCGCGAGCGCGGGGAGCACCTCGACTTCCGGATCGGCGAGCTCGACCGGGCCGCCCTCGATCCCGCGGAAGAGGAGCGACTGGCGGCGGAGGTACAGCTCTTCCGGAACGCCTCGAAGGTGCAGGATGCGCTCCGGGGCGCCGACGACGCCCTTTCGCTGTCCGAGCACTCGACGTTGTCGTCGCTGTCGTTCGCCGTCGCCCGGCTCAAGGAAGCCGAAGCGCTCGACCCGCGGATCGCGGCCCTCGTCGAGCGCCTCCGGTCGATCCGGATCGAGGCCCAGGAGGTGGCCGCGGACCTGTCCGGCCTCTCCTCGGGAGCCGAGCTGTCGGCCGAGGCGGTCGAGCGGGCGGAGCAGAGGCTGAGCGAGATCCGCCGGCTCGAGCGGAAATACGCGACCGACGTCCCCGGGCTGGCGGGCCTCCTCAAGGAGATGCGCGTGGAGCGGGAAACGCTGGAAACGGAGCAGGAAGAGGAGCGGCGTGTCCGGGAGCGGCTCCGGAAGGAAGAGGAGGAAGGGGTGCGGGCGGCTGCGGCGCTCTCGGCACGGCGGCGCGAGGCGGCCGGCCGGATGGGGCCCGCCGTGGAGCGGGAGCTTTCGCGGGTGGCGCTGTCCGGCGCGGCCTTTACGGTCGATGTGTCGTCGCGCGCCTCCGCGCCGGAATCGCTTTCGGGCCACGGCTTGGACGAGGTGGAATTCCGGTTCTGCGCCAACCCGGGCCAGGAGCTGCGCTCCCTGTCGGGCACGGCGTCGGGAGGAGAGCTGTCGCGCGTCATGCTTGCCCTGCGCAACGCCACCGCCCGGGGACGCGCGAACCGGACCATGGTGTTCGACGAGATCGACACCGGAATCGGCGGAAAGGCGGCCGAGCGCGTGGGGGCCTGCCTGCGGGACCTGGGGACGGCGGCCCAGGTGATCTGCGTGACCCATCTCCCGCAGGTCGCCGCCTACGCGGAGGGGCACCTGCTGGTCGTCAAGCGCGCCGGACGCCGTTCGGTCGCGACCGGGGTGCACGCGCTGTCGAAACAGGATAGGATTAAGGAACTCGCGCGCATGATCTCGGGCGCGGACGTGACGGAGGAGGCGAGGGCGCACGCGAGAGAACTGATCGACGGAGCGGCGCGGGGATGATCCGGAAGGCGCGCATGGCGGACGTCAAGGCGATTCAGGCGCTGATCGCGGACCATGCGCGGAAAGGCGACATGCTGCCGCGTTCGCTGAGCGAAATCTACGAGAACCTGCGCGACTATTTCGTGTCCGTCGACTCCGGGGAGAGTGTCATCGGCTCCGCCGCGATCCATATCATGTGGGAGGACCTGGCGGAAATCCGCTCGCTCGCGGTCCGCGAGGGGCACATGCGGGTCGGCCGGGGAACGCAGCTGGTCGAGGCGTGCCTCTCGGAGGCGATCGTGCTCGGCATTCCGCGGGTCTTCGCGCTGACCTACAAGCCCGAGTTCTTCCGGAAGCTGGGCTTCGTGCCGGTGGACAAGCAGGAGCTGCCCCAGAAGATCTGGACCGACTGCCTCAAGTGCTCCAAGTTCCCCGACTGCGACGAGGTCGCGCTGATGGCCGACCT
>CAYWOT010000413.1:0-1659 GCA_964459975.1 uncultured bacterium | reverse complement strand
GCCTTCATCGCGGCGATGCGGGAGGCGGCGGCCCTTGCGCAGACCGATCCTGCCGTCCTCAAGACCGCGCCCGTGACGACTCCGGTCTCGCGGCTCGACGAGACCAAGGCGGCACGCGAACAGAACGTCTGCTTCGTATCGTGCTAGGACGCGCCTGGCGCTTCGTCGACACCGGCCCACTTACCGGGCCCCGGAATATGGCGGTCGACCAGGCGCTTCTCGATTCGTTCGACCCGGACCGGTCGCCGCCGGTCTTTCGCCTCTACGGTTGGAGTCCGCCGGCCCTCTCGTTCGGGCGCTTCCAGGACGCCGCCCGGGTGCTCGACCTTGCCCGCTGCCGTGCGCAGGGCGTGTGCGCGGTGCGGCGCATGACCGGCGGGGGGGTCGTCTACCACGCCGACGAGCTCACGTACGCCGTCGTCTGCGCTCCCCGCCATCTGCCCCGGGGGACCACCGTCAAGGAGTCGTTCCGCGTTCTGACGGGATTTCTCCTCGCCTTCTACCGGGGCCTGGGTCTGCCCGCCGCCTACGCCGCCGACGCCTTCCCCGGCGCCCCGGGCCTCGGAAAACCGACCGACTTCTGCTTCGCGGGCCGCGAGCCCTCGGACATTCTCGTCGAGGGACGCAAGATCGGCGGCAACGCGCAGCGCCGGATGCGGAACGCGGTCTTCCAGCACGGCTCCGTCCCGCTTCGCGACCGGACCGCGACGGGGCTCGGCTTTCTGCGCGACGGACCGGACCCTTCGAAGCTCCGGGCCGGCAGTCTTGCGACGTTCGGCGTCCGTCTTCCGGACGACGACCTGAAAGCGCGGCTTGCGACGGCGCTCGAGGCGACGCTCGGAGTCGTCCTGGTCCCGGACGGCCTCACTCCCGGCGAGCGCGACCGGGCCGGCCACCTCGCCCCCGAGGATCCCGTCCGGCTTCCCTCCGGACGTCCCGCGACGATTTCCCCGGCCGGCGGGGTCAGCGGTTGAGCGCCTTCATCGCCTGTTCGTGATACCGCGTCCCCCTGGCCGCTCCGACGGGAAACGCCACATGGAGCCGGGCCAGGTCGTCCGACGTCAGCACCAGGTGCATGGCTTCCGCGTTTTCCTCGAGGCGCGCCCGCCGCTTGGTTCCCGGGATCGGGACGACGTCCTGCGCGAGCAGCCAGGCCAGGGCCAACTGGGCGGGCCGACACTTCTTTTCCCCGGCCATCTCCTCGAGGTGCTTCACGAGGGACAGATTGTACGCGAGATTTTCCCCCATGAACCGGGGGGAGCTTCGCCGGTAGTCGCCCGCCGACAGGTCGTCGAGGGTCTTGATGCCGCCACCGAAGATCCCCCTACCCAGCGGGCTGTACGCGACGAACCCGACACCCAGCTCCCGGCAGGTCGGAAGGACTTCGGCTTCCGCGTCCCGGGTCCACAGGGAGTACTCGGTCTGGAGAGCCGCGATGGGATGCACGGCCTTCGGATCGTGCCGGGAGCCGCCTCCGACAACCCCAGGTACCGCACCTTCCCCTGCCGCACGAGCTCGGCCATCGCCCCGACCGTCTCCTCGATCGGCGTCTCGGGGTCGACGCGGTGCTGATAGTACAAGTCGATGACGTCCACGCCCAGCCGGCGCAGGCTGGCCTCGCAGTAGGATCGGACGTAGTCGGGCTTGCCGTTGACGCCG
>CAYWOT010000412.1:0-1660 GCA_964459975.1 uncultured bacterium | reverse complement strand
GGACTTTCGCATAGACCACAACCAGTTCAGGATGTACGCCGGTACTACGGCGACCTCCCATTCGATGGCGATTTACACCCGTTACGACGTTGCCGGGTTGATCGACCACAATAGTTTTATCAACCACCCGGACGAGATGACTTCCGGCGGATCTCTTGGAGGGGTCTGGGTAGAAGGGAACGGGCGGACTGCTTGGAGTCTTCCGATAGGACAGATAGAGGACGATACTCACACGGTATTCGTTGAGGACAATTATTTTCGGCAGGCGACGGAGTCGAATGGAGATGGTGAAGCGATCCTGGGGCAGACGGGAGCCAACTATGTGTTCCGGCACAACGAAATAAGGAACCTGAAATGCGCCGATGCCCACGGATATGAGGCTACCTACGGGACGAAAGAATACGATATAAACAATAACACCTGCATCGTGGAGCCCGGATTCAGCATCTACCGAGCCTTTTACATCCGAGGCGGGACCGGTGTCATCTACAATAATACACTCTCAGGGAATTTTACCTACGGCATAGCGTTGGCCGTAACCAGAGCTACATCCGATGGCAAATCACCCGGAAGGTCGGAACTTTACGGTGGCATCCCGGGTAGTACTGCTTGTTCCAGCGCGGAGCATTACCCGTGCGCCGACCAGATCGGGCGCGGGCAGTCGGTGGGAAGCAGCCCGAATATGACCCAGCCGTTGAGTCCGCTCTACATCTGGGGCAACGATCTCGCGGCCGCTGGGACTCAGCTTACCTCCGAGACTTCCAGCACATACATCCAGGCGAACCGGGACTACTACTACAATGCGGGGGCGGAGCCGGGGTTCACAGAGTTCCCCTATCCGCATCCGCTGCAGGGCGGGGCGGCGGGAACTCCTCCTCCGGCGCAAGCGAATATCCCGAATCCGCCGAACAGTCTTCAGATCAATTAGCGGAGGGTTGTCAACCGATCGAAGCGCGGCGGGTTCGGCCAAGGTTTCCTTTGCCGAACCCGCCGCGTCCGCATGCTGTCGCTTTCCCTTCGGCGCGAATCGGCCAGTCTTTCCCCCCGGTTGTCGATCATTCGTTTTTCAAGCGGATGATCGAGAGCGAATGGCCGTTTGACGCGGGCGTCAGGGGCAACCCTAGGGACGGCCGATTTCAAAATAAACGGAACCGATTTGGGGCCGGTTTAGGGACATGGCGGCGTCATCGTATTCCGGCATAACGAAGTACACAACATGGAGTTCGACAACCACGGCTTTTGCAACGAGCACGGCGGGTTCGCCTACGAGATCAGCAACAACGACTTTAGTTACGACCTGCCGAGCGGCAACATTTACTCCTTGCGTCACCTTCTCGGCGGCGCAGGCGTTGTCTTCAACAACACGCAGACGGGGGATTTCACCTACGGGATCTGGTGGGACGATTATCGGCTGGGAGGCGGGAGCTGCAGCGGGTCCTCCGTCACCTCGGACGTTCCCGGGTACGGAACCGTGGCGGCCAATACGTCCTGTTCCAGCCACGAGGGGTACCCATGCGCGGAACAAGGCGGCCGCGGGGAAAACCATTCAACCGATCCTGATGTATGTCTGGAACAACAGCGGGTTTTCGGGCATGAAGTGGACCTCCGGAGCCACGTCCTACATCGTTCAAGGCCGCGATTTCTTCCTAAATTCGGGGGC
>CAYWOT010000411.1:0-1662 GCA_964459975.1 uncultured bacterium | reverse complement strand
CAACGCTCCGCAGATCCTTGCGTACATCGCCGGCATCTACCCGGGGTCGAACGCCCGCCTTTCCCCCGATTGTTTCCAAAACATCATGATGGATCCCGGTATCCGGTGAGAAGACGGAGCACAAGGAGTTTCCTCACGTGCGTCCTTGGGGCATTCCATTCCCTGCTCATTCACTGGATCGACCGGGTCGCACTCCTCCTCGTCCCCGGGAAACCGCCGGAATCCGGTTCCACGAAGAAAGTCCTCGTCATCCGGCTTGACGCCATCGGCGATTTCATCCTGTGGCTTGATGCGGCCAAGGGAATCCGCACGCTGTTCCCCGCCGACCGATACAGGATCACCCTTCTCGGGAACGCGATATGGACTCCTCTGGCCGAAAACCTTCCCGTTTTCGACGAGGTGGTCGCGCTCGACCGGAACGCGTTCGTTTCCGACCCCGTGTATCGCCGCAAGCTGCTGGCGCGGGTGCGCCGTTCCGGGTTCGACGTCGCGATTCACCCTACCTTCTCGCGGGAATTCCGTTTCGGGGATTCGGTCGTGAGGTTCTGCGGGGCGCGAGAGCGCATCGGGTACGAGGGGGACTGTTCGAACATCCTGCCCTTCCTCAGGCGGATCAGCGACGGCTGGTACACGCGCCTTGTTCCCGCATCCGGGAAGCGGCTGATGGAACTCCAGCGGAATGCGGAGTTCCTTCGGGTGCTGGGGTTGTCCGATTTCCGCAGCAGCGTACCGGAACTCTCAGGCTTCGACCTGCCGCTCCCGGCCTCCGGGCGTTCACACTACTACGTCCTCTTCCCCGGCGCGGGAGCGCCGATCCGAAAATGGCCCGTCGAACGCTTCTCCGCATTGGCGGGGAGAGTGTACAATGCGACCGGCTGGACCGGCATCGTCTGCGGGGGGCCAGGGGAAGAGGAAATCGGAGACACGCTGGTTCGCAGCTCCGTGGCACCCCTTGAAAACCGAAGCGGCCGGACGTCACTCTCGGAGCTTGTTGCGATCATTGGCGACGCGCGTCTGATCGTCGCAAATGAAACCGGTGCGATTCACATTGCGGCGGCGGTTTCCACCCCATCCGTCTGCATCCTCGGCGGAGGGCACCATGGACGTTTTCTGCCGTACACCGTGGAGTCCCCGACGGGGAGACCCCTTCCGATCACCGTGACCCACCCGATGGACTGCTACCATTGTGATTGGGCCTGCATCCATGATCCGAAGCAGGATGAGCCCGCCCCCTGCGTCGGAAACATCTCGGTAGATGACGTCTGGCGAACCGTCCAGCAAATTCTCACACGCATGTCCATCGCACCGTCGGAACCAAATGGGAGGTTTGCGGAATGCCCCCCCCATCGCAAGGGTCAGGAGCCATGAGGACACCGAAAACGGCCGCGTCGGCGAAACCGTTGATTTCCGTCATCACGGTTGTCCATAACGGGGAGAAACACCTCGAACAGGCCATCCTGAGCGTACTCGCGCAGACCTATGAGAATGTGGAATACATCGTCGTCGACGGCGGTTCGACCGACGGCACCCTCGACGTCATCCGGAAGTACGACGACCGGATCGACTGCTGGGTCAGTGAACCGGACCGCGGGATCTACGACGCGATGAACAAGGGGATCGCCCTGGCCTCGGGGGAGCTGATCGGCTTTTTGAACAGCGACG
>CAYWOT010000410.1:0-1670 GCA_964459975.1 uncultured bacterium | reverse complement strand
GGAAGCGGCTCCCGACGGAGGGCGTGGACGGCTGGGCGCGCACGATCGCCGAGGACCCCGTGAACCCGAAGCTCCTGTGGCTCGGCACGGAGTTCGGACTCTACTTCAGCTTGGACGGCGGAAGTAATTGGAGCCAGTGGACATATGGCTTTCCACATGGCGTGCCGGTGGATGCCCTCGCGACCCAGTCACGCGAGAGCGACCTGGTGATCGGCACCTTCGGCCGCTCGGTGTACGTCATCGACGACGTCCGGCCGCTGCGCGCCATCGCCGACGTCCCGTCCCTCCTCCACGCCGACCTCCACCTGTTCGACCCGGGCACGGCCATCGAGCACCAGCAGGGCCTCAACGTGAGCTACGACTCGCCCGGGAGCTCGATGTTCGAGGGACAGAACGCGCCCTACGGCGCCACGATCACGATCGCGGCCCACGTGCCCGACAGCCTGGCGGCGAAGGGCGGCGCGAACGGGGCCCGCGAGGACGCTTCCGCGAAGTCGGGCGCCGCCGCGTCCGCTGATACCGCGTCGTACGCCTACACGAAGGTCGGCCCGGCCGGCGACACCGTCCCGCCCGTTCCCACGAAGAGCGCCACCGTCCAGGTCCTCCAGGGGGACTCGGTCCTGTACGAGGACAGCCTGAAGCTCGGGGAGGGCCTGAGCCGCTGGACGTGGGACTTCTCGACCGACGGTCCCGCCCGCCAGCCGCGCTCGGTGGAGGCGCTCGAGAAGGCGATGAAGTCCCCCACCGACACGGTGCCCCCGAAGGGCCGGGGTCCCGCCGTGCTGCCCGGCACCTTCACGATCCGGGTGGTGAGCCGGGGCGACACGGCGACCGGAACGCTGAAGGTGGAGGGCGACCCGCGCATCGACACGCCCATGCCTGCGCGGGAGGCCAAGCGCGCCATGCTCCTCGAGGTCGCCCGGCTGGATGGAGCCGCGGCCGACGCCGTCGAGGCCCTCCGCACCGCGCGGATCCGTGTGAACGGGGTGCTGGGCGCCCTGCCCGACCAGCCGGGGTTGTCCCGCTCGACGGCGGACTCGCTGCGGAAGGCCGGGAAGGCGGTGATCGACAGTCTCGAGGCAGTCGAGGAGGCCTGGACGGGTCCCATCCACCCGCCCCAGGGGATCGCGGGAGGCGTGACCGTGAGAAACAAGATCGGGATCGTGCCCTTCCGGATGAGCGACGTGGCCTGGTACGCCCCCAACCCCGAGGAGCGGAAGCGCCTCGAGCAGGGGCAGCGCGCCGTGTCGAAGGCGATCGGCCGGACGAACCGCGTCCTGCGGGAGGCCTTCGGACCCTTCCGGGACCGGGTCCGCGGCGTGGGGCTCGACCCGATTCCCCCGGTGAAGACCGTGGAGATGCGGGCGGACGGAGGCCGCCGGGGCGGGTGAGACCCGGTGCGGAGCGCGTCGCACGATCGACACGCCCCGCCCCGCTCCGTACCCTTCACCTCATGCGCATCCTGCTCGTCGAGGACGACCGCCAGCTCCGCACCTCCGTGGCGCGGGGGCTGCGCGAGGCCGGCTGGGAGGTCGAGGAGGCCGCCGACGGGGACGAGGCCGTGGCCATGGCCGGCGCGGTCGACTACGACTGCGTCGTCCTCGACATCCTCCTCCCCGGCCGGGACGGCCTCGAGGTGTGCCGCGAGCTGCGGGAAGCCGGGAACTGGG
>CAYWOT010000409.1:0-1681 GCA_964459975.1 uncultured bacterium | reverse complement strand
ACCACTACGGCTTCGGCGTGGCCTGCATCAGCCTGGTCATCTCCATGCTGGTTTCGCTCGGGATCGCGGGGTTGGGGATGTTCGGACTGGGGGCGGCCCAGAGACAGTCGGCCGAGATCCTGGGGGGGATCGACTTCAACAAGACGCTTCTCCACGGGATGCTATCTTTCATGCTGTTCGCCGGGGCCCTGCACATCAAGCTGGAGGAGCTATCGGGGCAGAAGTGGGTGGTCGCGCTGCTGGCGACGGCGGGCGTGATGGCCTCGACGTTCATCGTCGGGGGGCTCTCCTGGCTGCTCCTCAAGGTCCTGGGCATACCGACCCGCTTCATCCACTGCCTACTCTTCGGCGCCCTCATCTCACCCACCGATCCGGTGGCCGTTCTCGGGATCCTGAAAACCGTCGGGATCCCGAAGAGCCTGGAAACCAAGATCGCCGGCGAGTCCCTGTTCAACGACGGCATCGGCGTGGTCGTTTTCGTGACCCTCCTCGAACTGTCCGGGGGAGGGGTCGACGTCACGGTCCGGCAAGCCTTTTCCTTGTTTCTCACGGAAGCGGTGGGCGGCGCCGCGTTCGGCCTGCTCTTCGGTTTTCTGGCGTACCGGATGCTCAAGGGGGTCAACAACTACCAGGTCGAGGTAATCATCACGCTGGCCCTCATCGGGAACCAGGGGCGGGCCTTCGCGATGTCCGACCGGACCCGCGAGCACCTCGACGCGTTCTGGGAACTGGTCGACGAGATCTTGAGCGCCCTGCTGTTCCTCCTGATCGGGCTGGAGGTCCAGGTGATCCCGTTCAACCGGACGTACGTCATCGCCGGGGTCGCGGGGATCGGGATAACCCTGCTGGCCCGGTGGTTCAGCGTCGGGCTGACGGTCGGCGCGCTGCGGCCGCTCCGGCGCTTCAGCCCCGGAACGGTCCGGATCCTGACCTGGGGAGGGCTGCGCGGCGGCATTTCGGTGGCGCTGGCGCTCTCCCTGCCCGTCGGCCCGCAGCGGGACGTCATCCTGGTCATGACCTACATCACGGTGGTGTTCTCGATCATCGTCCAGGGGCTGTCGCTGGGAAGGATCGTGAAGCGGATCTACGCTTAGGGAGTATCCGGCAACCCCTCAAAGAGCGCCACCGGAAAGGCATGGAACACCGCATGGAGGTGCAGCAGCTTCGCTCCGTGACTTCGCGTACAACCCTTTCCCGGACCACGGGCGGCAGTAAGACGACCGCACACCGGACTCTTCAAGGTCCCGTACCCCGCGCTAACGCTCGGCGTGCGCGCGGGTTTGTGATGTCATCGCATTACGGGATACGTATAGCTGTTCATCACCGAACTGGCGTTTCTTGGAGGTTGACACATGAATGGATCCAGCTCGTCCACTATTACGGCGCCTACTCGAACGCGCATCGCGGGAAGGCGCTGCGCCGTCAGGCGTTCACGCTCCCGAGTCCCGAAGCGCCATCTACGCCGCCCGAACGGGTCAGGTGGTGCGGGTCACTCCCGTCAAGAATAATCTCTACTGCTCTAGTTTAGTAATTTTCCGACAGTGCCGCCCGTTCGCGAGTGTTAATTCTTAATGGAGAACCGCGTATAATCCCGGCAAGAATTATGGTTGGCGATCGTTGCCGCCCGGGGGAGGGTCGACGATGAAAACCAGGGATGCGGAATCCGTGCTGGTCACCGGGG
>CAYWOT010000408.1:0-1685 GCA_964459975.1 uncultured bacterium | reverse complement strand
CTCCTCTCGAAAGAGGGAGGCAAGAGCGGAACGTATAGGAAGGCGCGCTAGGCGGCGCGGCGGATCCTTCCTCCGACCCCGGCCCGGGCGCGACGTGAAGCAGCCCGGCCGCACGCGCCCGAATCCACGAGCCGCCGGAATCATCCCAAAGAGAACCGGTTTGTGCGGGACCTTTGCCGTTCACGCGGGGCGGGGAGTGCGCGATGACGGAAGACGGGGTGCGCGTCGAACGGGAAACGGACGCGGCCGTCATCTACCTCGAGGGGATGCTCGACCGCGTGAGGGTTCCCGGGCTCTGGACGCGGATCGCCGAGACGCTTGGCCGGATCGAGGCCGGCCGCGTGATCGTCGACTGCCGGGAAGTCGAGGGGGTCGACAGCGCCGGCGTGGCCCTGTTGCGCCTCCTGGGGCGCGAGTGCGACCGGAGGCGGCTCGCCTGGTCGCGCCGCGAGCTACCCGAACAGGCGGAGGAGTTCCTTCGCTATGCGGAAGAGAGGTCCGAACGGAACCGGGAGGAAGAGGCCGGACCGGAACCGGGTCTTGTCGGCCGCATCGGTATCCGGACCGGAGAAATCCTGGCGACCGCCGGCGGGGCGGTCGCCTTCCTGGGATTGTTTCTGCTCGCCGCCGCGGGGAGCCTCAGGCGGGGGCACGGCCTTCCCGTCCGGGAGATCCTGTATCAGCTCCAGAAGGTAGGGGCTGACGCCGTTCCCTTCGTCTTCCTGCTGAGCGGCCTGATGGGTTTCATCATCGGCATGCAGTCCGTCGCCTCGACCACCGTCCTGAGCTTAGGCATTCACGTGGCGGACGCGGTGACCCTGGGAACGATGAAGGAGATGGCGCCGCTGCTCACCGCGGTGATCATCGCCGGACACTCCGGCGCGGCGTTTGCGGCGGAGATCGGGACCATGAAGGTGAAGGAGGAGCTCTCGGCTCTCGAGGTGATGGGATTCGATCCCATGCGCACCCTCGTTCTGCCGCGGGTCCTGGCACTGGCGATCGCCGGTCCGCTGCTGACCATGATCGCCGACGCGGCCGGCATCGTGGGCGGCGTCGTGCAGGGGTGGATGATCGTCGGCCTTTCACCCCTCAACTACGTGAACGAGGTGGGCCAGGTGCTGGAGGCCAGTTTCCTGTACGAGGGCCTGGTCAAGGGCCTCGCGTTTTCGCTGATTATCGGGCTGAACGGCTGCTTTCACGGCCTGCGCACCGGGGCGGCCGCGGAGAGCGTGGGCACGCAGACCACGGTGACCGTCGTGAGCGGAATTTTCTTCATCGTGATCCTGGACGCCCTGCTGGCCGGGATCTTTCTCACCTTCAACGTGTAGGCGGGCGCGGCGATGGGCGAACCGGGGCGAAACGGACGGGAACGGGAGATCGTGAGGGTGGACGACCTGTCCGTCGGATATGGGGGGAGGCCGCTGCTCGAAAAGGTGACGTTCGGGGTGAGGCGCGAAGAGATCTCCGCGATCCTCGGACGCAGCGCGCGCGAGGTCTACACCATCGAACGGCACGGCGAGCTGGCCGAGACGGCGGCCGCGCGGCTCGAGGAGCTCGGCTTCCACAACGTCCACGTGCTGCACGGCGACGGCACGCTCGGCTGGCCCGAACATGCGCCCTACGACGCGATCATCGTCACGGCCGGCGCGCCGAAGATTCCCGAGCCCTTGCTCGCCCAGCTCGCC
>CAYWOT010000407.1:0-1706 GCA_964459975.1 uncultured bacterium | reverse complement strand
CGTACCCGAGCTCCATGAGGATGTCCCAGAGGACCAGGCTGTCCTTGCCTCCGGAAACGCACACCAGGATTCGGTCGCTCGGCGAGAGGAGCGCGTAGCCGCGGATCCCCTCGACGACCTGGCGGCGGAAGAAGACGAAGAAGCATTCGGGGCAGAAGGCGGAGTGATGGCTGGGCAGGTCGACCGCGGCGGCGGCCTTCCGACATCGCTTGCACTTCACGGGGCTTACCCTCCGGAGACGACGGAGATGATCTCGACGGTCTGGCCGTCCTCGACGCGCATGTCCTTGGTGAGCAGCGTCTTTCCCTGGGTCACGAGGACCGTGGCGGGCCGGACCCCGGCCGCGGCGACGATGTCCATGACCCGCTTGGGTCCCGGAACGACGAGCTCGACGTTCTTCTGGGGCAGGCGGACGCGGATCACCGCGGCTTCTTTTCCTTTCGGTTTTTAAGGCGCTGTCGAACGGGTTCATCATACCAGATCCTTTCGCGGCGGGCCCAATTTCGGTTGAGCGGCCCCTTTGCGGAGAGGTAAGATGGAAACGTTCCCCACTTCCGCTGCGGCACAGGAGGTCTCAAATGCGCAGGCTTGCCGTCTTCTCGTTCCTCGTCATCTTCCCGATCGTCGCTGCGGTCCCCGCCCATGCGAAAAACGACAACCTAAAGCCGGTTCTCATGGCCGCCGCGGGCGCCAACACCCAGGGAAAGGCCCTCTTCGAGAAGAAGTGCGGCGTCTGCCACGGCTTGAGCCTTGCGACGTCGCGCACCGCGACCAAGGCACAATGGAAGGCGATCATCGCCGACATGCAGGGGAAGAGGCCCGGCTGGATCTCCGACAAAGAGGCCGCCGAGATCCTGGACTATCTTTCATCGGCGCACGGAAAGTAACCTCCGCCTGAAGGGGCGAGGCCTGACCTAAGCGCGACGGCTTCGGCAAGCTCCGCGCTCGCGGTTGCCGCGCCTGCGGTTGAAAGTGCACCGCCGGGATACGAAGCGTGCGCCGGGAGCGCGCCTTCGGCCGGTCGCTGCCGTCTTGCGCATCGCGCGCCTTTCGTGAGGGAACCGGACCATGCACATCCTCCAGGCGGTTCTGCCGGTCTTCCTGGTGATCGCCGTGGGTGCCGTCGCGCGGCGGTACCACTTCGTCGACGCCCCGTTCATCGACACCGCCAACCGCCTCGTGTACTACCTGCTGCTTCCGTCGCTCTTGTTCTACAAGATCGGAACGTCGGAATTCCGCCAGGCGTTCAACGCGCCCCTGGTCATCGGCGGGTACGCGGCGACCCTGATCACGTTCTTCGTGGCGACCGGGGTCTCCCGGCGCCTCGCCATCACGCCCGGGGGGCGCGGCTCGTTCGTGCAGGGAGCGGTCCGCGCGAACCTTGCCTACGTGGGACTGCCGATCGTCTTTTCCGCCGTGGGAGACGTCGGGCTTCGGAAGGCCGGAGTTCTTCTGGGCTTCATGGTCCCGCTCATCAACTCGCTGGCGATCCTCGCCCTGATCATGCCGCACGCCGGGGAGGCGGAACGGCGCGGGGGCGGCGCCCCGCGGCTCGCGCACCAGCTTGTCGTCAATCCGATCCTGCTCTCCGCGTTTTTCGGGGTGCTCTGGAGCATGTTCCGGATCCCCCTGCCCGTGCTGATCGACCGGACGCTTTCGATCGTGTCGTCTGCGACGCTGCCGCTCGCCCTCCTTTGCCTCGGCGG
>CAYWOT010000406.1:0-1711 GCA_964459975.1 uncultured bacterium | reverse complement strand
AGGAGTAGTTCGACGTGTGCCCGATGGGCCCGCAGCCGCAGTAGCAGGGGATGCGGCGCATCACGTCCGGATTGGCGGCGGCGAACCGGTATGCCTGCCGGACGCTCTCCGGGGCCGCCTGCACCTCGGGGGGCATCGTATCGAGCGCGGCCATGCGCAGCCCTTCGGTCGACGCCTGGTTCCGGCTGGAACAGGCGGGCAGGACGACCAGGAAAAACCCTGTCAACAAGGACAGAACGATCAGCAAACGGCTGTGCCGCATCATGGTCTCCACCCGGTAGCGGCCGGCACGGCGCCGCGTCCGGTAGTCTTTAGGGATGATTCGCAATAAGAGTATACATGGAACGGGACGGTGTGCAAGCCGAAACGTTTCCGCACGGACTAAAAAAAAATCTACCGTTCCGTCATGCACGGTTCCCAGTCGCGGTAGACCTTTCCCGTTTTCGGGGAGACGAACGCGTAGTCGAAGGCGCTGCCCGGCCCGCCGCAGCCGGGATTCTTCCAGTTCGTCCTGCCGGGCTTGACGACGACGCAGCCGTGTTCCGTGCCGTACGTGGCGTAGAAGTCACCATCGTAATCGGACTTGATAAAGGTGATTCCCGTCCAGGGGCCGCCGATGCCCTCTATGATGAAATGCAAATCCTTCACGACGCGGTAGTCGCTGGTCACGGTCCGGGTCCCGGAGGCCCTGCACGTTTTTCCCGACAGGACGATGTCGTAGGTGCTCGTTTCCGCCGCGGCGAGGATCGACGGCGTGCAGACGGTGAACAGGATGGCGGCTGCAACCGTCAGGGACCACATGCGGGATCGCGTCGACATGCCCACGTTTATTGTATCAGGAGAAGCGCTGCCGATCCGGATGACGGAGTCGGCTTGACGCCGGGACGGTCATCCCGTTCCGGAAGAGGGAGAAGGGGCGGCGTGCCCTTTGCCGCGGGGGACGCACCGCAGGAAATCCTTTCGCTCCCCGTCGATCCGCCAGTGCGGGGAGAAGGCGAGCTTTTCCTTCGTTCGTGTCCGGGACTGGTGGCCGTCTTCCAGGATGAGGGCGCCCCCGTCGTCGGCGATCCGCCGGACTTCCGCCAGGAAGGCCGCGGGGTCGGCGATCCCGTGGAACATGTCGAGGGCGTACACGAGGTCCGCGACGCCGTCGGGCAGGTCCGCCGAGTACCCCCGCGCCAGGATCGGCGTCACGTTCGCAAGCCTCTTGTCGCGCACCGTCTTTCGTACCTCTTCGATCGCCAGGTCGTGGATATCGACGGCGTACACCCGTCCCGCGGGGCCGACCCGCCGCGAGGCTTCCTCGAGATGGCGTCCCGGTCCGCAGCCGTAGTCGACCACGGTGCTTCCTTCGCGGATTCCGAACTTGGAAAGCCGGTCGTTCGGGGGCGAAACGCGGTCGACGATCCGGAACCACCACGCCATGCCGCGGAACGCCCAGTCCGGCATCCGGTCGGGATGGCGCCGCGTCATGACGTCTCGCCTGCGGAGGACATGCCGATAAGATGCCGCGGAACCGGAAGCGGCGGCAGTCCGTTGGAACCGGATCGCCGGCGGCGGGCCGAGCAGTGGTGCGCGCCCTTGGTTTCCGGGCGAGGCGCGGGTAAAATACAATTATAGAAATCGGAGCGGGAACGTTCTCCTTGGAGACGACGACAAAAGTCGTTCACAGCATGTTCGGCCGGATCGTCCGGCGGCTCGTGGAGCGCGT
>CAYWOT010000405.1:0-1730 GCA_964459975.1 uncultured bacterium | reverse complement strand
CCAAGGGGTGGTGCGCAGCTCGTTGTGGGGCGGCAGGCGCCGGCAGAGGCCCCGTCAGGCGCAGCGGGGGGTTCCCCGCGACAGCGGGGGACATTCCCGGCTGTTCTCTTTTTCCCGACTCGGGAGTGTCTCCCGTGTTGCCTACGTGCTCAGCGCCTTCCGCAGATCCTTCGGCAGAGGGATCGACTTCCAGGAGGCATCGATGGACCGACAGGAGATCCGTCCGTCCGCGGCGAGGACGTCCTTCCCCTGCACGGTCCGGAAGAGCGAAAACCCGAAGGTCGCCCCCTTCTCCTCCACGCGGACGACCCGGGTCCGGAGGAGGAGCAGGTCGTCGAAGCGGACGGGAGACCGGTACCGGCACTGGGTGGCGATCACCGGAAACCCGAAGCTCCGCTTGACGTTCCGGTAGACGCCGTCGGGGGCCAGTCCCCGCGACCGCAACAGCTCGTCCATTCCGCGCTTGAAGTAGTCCAGGACGGCGGCGAAGTACGCTACACCATACGGGTCGGTCTCGCCGAACCGGACCCGGATTTCGATGTCGTGCGACGCGGTGACCATCGATCCCTCCTTTCCAAGCCGGTGATAGGCGATCCCCGGAAAACACGGTACAGTATACGCATGCGACGGGACGAGGGGCAGATCGGGCGACCTGCAGGGGGAACGGCGACGAGGGCGGCGGAGCGGCCTCCCGAGGAGGCGCTCCCGCCGGGGGCAGTCCCGGGCCATTACATCCGGCGGCGCTCCGACCGGGCGATCCTCAGCTGCCTGGTCATCCTGGCGATCCTGGGGCTTCTCACGCTCTTCGACGTCGCCGCCTCCGTCTTCATCACGATCCTCTCGGCGATCCTGATCGCCCTCGCACTGGACCCCCTCGTCCGGTTGCTCTGCCGGAGCGCGCGGTTCCCCCGCCCGCTCGCCAGCGTCGTCGTCGTGTTTTTCGGAATGGCGTTCCTCTACGGAATCGCCTACATCGCGTACGGCAGCGCGAAACAGCTCTTCGCCGATCTGCCGCTGCTGCTTCACCAGATCCGGAACGCGCCGCTGGTCCAGTACGCCGCGGACCAGGTGCACCGGATCACCGAGACGCTGAACGAGGCCGGCCGGAGCATCGGGCGCGCCGCTCCTTCCGCGGGCGGCCCGGGCGGCACCGTGGTGGTGCGCGGAGGGAATCCCTGGGGCGAGGCCATTTTCCGCGGCCTGGGCTCGCTCACGACGATCGTGTTTTCGTTGAGCTTCATCCCGTTCCTCGTCTACTTCATCCTGGAAGGCAAGGAGCCGCTCAGCCGGCGGACGCGGAACCTCTTCTCCGCGGAGTCCCAGGACATCGCAAGCGCCGTCATGCACGACGTCGAGCGCATGATGCAGCGGTACATCGTGGGGAACGCCCTGGTGGCGGGCGTCCTGATCGTCCTGACCTCCCTGGCGTTCCTGGCCATCGGTCTGCCCTACTGGCTCGTGCTCGGGATCTTAAGCGGGATCACGAGCACCATCCCGTACCTCGGGGTGGTGCTCGCCGTCCTGCCGGCGCTCGTCGTGGGGTTCGTCACCTTCACCTCCGGAGGGCCCCTCCTCTTCATCGTGCTGATCGTCTCGCTGCTCCACGTCGCCGCGGCCAACTACATGATGCCCAAGCTTGTGGGGAAAGGGGTCCAGCTCAACGCGGTCGCGTCCACGGTCGCAATCATGTTCTTCGGGTGGATGTGGGGGGCGATGGGGCTGATCCTGGG
>CAYWOT010000404.1:0-1745 GCA_964459975.1 uncultured bacterium | reverse complement strand
GGTGCGCAGCTCGTATTGGGGCGGCAGTGGACGGGGACACGCCCGCGTCGGGCTAAAGAGAAAAGCCGGGAATGTCCCCGGAGCCGCGGCAGCCGCCTTTAGGCCCCGTCAGGCGCAGCGGGGGGGTCCCCGCAGCGGCCTGTGGAGCGAGGAAGAACGAATCCCCGCGGAGCGGGGTGTCCGTTCGTCGAGCGGAACCGGCAGTGAGCGGGCGCCAGGTCGCGAACGGAGCTGCGGGGAACCCCCCGCGAGCCTAGGGGCCTAAAGGCAATCTACTCGAGCCCCTGTACTACTTCTTCTTCAGGATCTTGTCCAGCGCCGCCTGGGACGACTGCAGCAGCTTCCGGCTCAAGCCGTGGTTGTGCGTCCCGCGTCCGTTGCTGACGATCTGGTAGTTCGTCTCCGCGGCCTTGAGGAGCTTCTCCTCCTCGTCCACGTTCTTGCCCATCTTCCGGCTGCGGTCGAGGTACTCCCGGGCCTCCTCGAGCGCCACGGCGACCGTGTTCTCCTTGGCGGTGAACTCCTTTTTCCACCCGAGGAGCATCGCCCCGTACTCGGCGCTGTGGCACTCCACGCACTTGCCCTTGACGCTCAACACCGTCTGGGCGCCCTTCGAGAGGTCATGGCAGTCGGTGCACTTGACGTCCGCCTCGGCCATGACGTCGGGGCTCGGCGCGACGCCCGCCGGCTTCACCTTCCCGAGGAAGAGCGCCTTCTGCGCGGCGTGGCACCGCCCGCAGTCGAGGTCCCGGCTCTGGTGGTGGCACGCCATGCACTCGGACTTCGTGACGATGCGCATCTTGTGCTTCTCGGGAGAGTGGCACTTGGTGCACAGGATCCCGACGTCCTCGACGTGCAGGGAGTGGGGAAACTGCACTTCCATCTCCCGGAAGAACACGTTGCCGGGCGGCCGGACCCGCCGGTGGCACAGCGTCGTGCAGTACGTGGCCGGCGTGGCAAGAATGGCCGGCCTGGGCGGCCCGCCGGGGACGCCTGCGGCCTTGTACGCCGCGGACACCTGCTCGAAGCCCGCCTTCACGATCTTGTACGCGTACTCGATGTTGTGGGCTCCGCGTCCGGCCCGGAGGAGGTCGAGGTTGGCCCGCGCGTCGGCGACCAGGGCCTGCGCCTCCGCCATCTCCTTGCCCTTCGCGCGTCCGATTTTCAGCGCCGCCCGGCCGGAGGAGACGATCGCCTGGAGGTTCGCCACCAGCGTCCGCGACTCGCGGACCCAGTCGTCGAGCATCCGGTCGTAGTTCTTCCCGTGGCAGGCGACGCAGCTCTTGCGCTCGGCGGTGAGCTTCCGCTCCCCGGGATAGGCGATGCCCGATTCGCGCACCTCGACGGCCTTGGTGTGGCACCCGTCGCAGGAGACCTGGGCCGAGAACATCCGCGACGGGGTGTCGGCGACGCCCCGCGCGCCCGCTCCCATGTACATCTCCTTCTGATAGTTGTGCAGCCGCTTGTGGCAGGCGTCGCACTGGACGTCGAAGGTCCGGATCATCTGGACCTCGCCGTGCCGGATCTTGTCGTGGCACTTGAAGCAGACGATGCCGTTCAACGTGACGTGCGTCCGGTGCAGCGCCAGCGTATCGGACTTCTTATCGAGCCTGCCCACGTGGCAGTCGAAACAGCGCGCGTCGTCGACCCGGCCGTCGCCGTCGGCCACGCGCAGGTGACACTGCCGGCACTGGACGCCGATCTTCAGGTACGACTCGTGGGAGAAGGTGAACCCGCTGTGCTCG
>CAYWOT010000403.1:0-1761 GCA_964459975.1 uncultured bacterium | reverse complement strand
CCTCCTCGGGCAGGATCTTCGACACCGCCCGCTCCGCGAGGGCGCCGTGACCGACCTCGCGGCGGGCCGGCGCCCGCAGCATCTTGACCTCGCCCACGCTAAACGGAGGGAAATTGTAGTGGAGCATGAACGATTTCGTGGATTCCCCCAGGATGGAGTCGATCCGCTGTTCGTCCTGGGCCGTGCCGAGCGTGGAGGTCACGAGGACCTGCGTTTCACCGCGGGTGAAGAGCGCCGAGCCGTGGGTGCGCGGGAGGACCCGGACCCGGCAGTCGATCGAGCGGATTTCCGCGAGGCCGCGCCCGTCGATCCGGCGCTTCTCGTCCAGGATCTTGCCGCGGACGATCCTCCTCTCGATGCCCTCGAAAGCGGACGCGATGAGCGCCGCCTTCTCCAATCGCTCCTCCTCCGGAAACGCGTTGCGGACCGCCTCGGCGATCTCCTCGATCTTCTTGCGCCGCTCCTGCTTCCCGAGAATCGCGTAGGCGCCGCGGAGCCCCTCCTCCGCCAGCTCCTCGATCCTGCGCAGGTCCTCCGCGCCCAGTTCCTTGCGCTCGAACGCGAGCTTCTCCCTGCCCGCCTCCCGGGTCATCTGCTCCTGAATGTCCAGAATGGGGACAAGAGACCGATGCGCAAAGAGGATCGCGTCCAGCACGTCTTCCTCGGGCACCTCCGACGCCTCCCCTTCGACCATCAGGATGGCATCCCGGCTGCCGGCGACGAAGATGTTGAGGTCGCTGCGCGCAAGATCGGGAATCCGGGGGTTTACGACCAGCTCTCCGTCGATCCGGCCGACCCGGGCTCCGGCGATGGGCCCTTCGAACGGGATCGGGGAAAGGCAAAGGGCCGCGGAGGCCCCGATCATGGCGAGCACCCCGGTGTCGTTTTCCTTGTCGGCCGAAAGCACCGTGGCAATGACCTGAACCTCATTGTAGAACCCTTTCGGGAAGAGGGGGCGGATGGGCCGGTCGATCAGCCGCGAGGTGAGGACCTCGTACTCGGAGAGCCTCCCTTCGCGCTTGAAGAATCCGCCTGGAATCTTCCCGACGGCGAACGTCTTTTCCACGTAGTCCACGACGAGGGGAAGAAAGTCGATGCCCGGGCGCGTCGATTCGGACGCGCAGGCGGTGACCAGGACCACGGATTCGCCGTACCGCACCACGGCCGCCCCGCCCGCCTGTTTGGCCAAATCGCCCGTTTCGATGGATAACGTTCTTCCGGAAAGCTCCGCTTCGTACACCTGTCCCACTGGTTTCGATTCCCTTCTCGACCCCACCCGACGGGGCGGATTCTGGTGGTAGGATTCCGTAAAAAAAGACTACTTGCGAAGACCGAGCGCTTCGACGACCGCCTTGTACCGGAGCGACTCCTTCGATTTCAGGTAGTCGAGCAGCCGCCGCCTCTGCCCGACGAGCTTGAGAAGGCCCCGCCGGGAGTTGAAATCCTTGGAGTGGGCCTTCAGGTGTTCCGTGATCATGTTGATCCGCTCGGTCAGGAGCGCGATCTGGACCTCGGGCGAGCCGGTGTCCGATCCATGCAGACGGAATTTGCCGATGAGGTCCTTTTTCTTCTCCGTCACTACGCTCATTTCTCTCGTTCCCCTCTCGTTTGGCGTGATCGCGAACACCGGAAATGCCGGAGATTTTCTACCGTTTATACCATATCCCCCGCGGGAAGTAAATTCATATGCCCCGCACGATCCTCCACCCGCCGGCGGCCGAGCGCGCGACGAGCGCGACCGCGCCCCGCTCCCCGCACGTC
>CAYWOT010000402.1:0-1782 GCA_964459975.1 uncultured bacterium | reverse complement strand
GAGAAATCCTCGGGGGTCATTTGGTCGAGGAAACCGTCCCGGAGGACGCCGGCGCCGTGGATGATGCCGTCGATCCGGCCATAGCGTTCGACCACATCGTCCAGGGCGACACGAACCGCCACGGGGTCGGTGACATCGCAGGCCAGGTACATGGCCTCGATTCCCGAGGCGTGCAGATCCGCCAGGGTCCGGGCGATCTCGCGGGCCCGGGATTCGGGGGGATGGGCGGATGGATCCAGCCGGGTCCTGCCGAGAAAGACCAGGCGAGGCGCGAAGGGCACCAAAGCACGGGCCAGGTGGGCGCTGATCCCCGTGCCGCCTCCCGATATCACGACCACGTCCCCGGGGTTCAATTTCTGCGTTGGCGAGTCGCCGAAGACCGCGGGGGCCAGATGTGCCTGCGTGGTGAAGATCCTGCCTTCGCGATGAATGAGCTCCACCGCGGCGCAACTTTTGTCCAGAGCGGCGCGCAGGGCCAGGGGCAGGTCCGTGCCCCGGTCGATTTCCAGCGTACGAAACTGGACCTCGGGGTGTTCCTGGGCGGCGCTCAGAAACAGTCCGAGCAGCCCCTCCGTCAGCAGCCGACCCAAAGTGTCGTTATCCTCGCGGGCATGAATCAGGACGACGAATTTCCCGGCTGGTGATTGGAGAAAGGCCTTCACGAGTTGAAAGAGCCCGCTGAGCAGCCGCGAAACCTCCGCCATGCCGGCCCACCTTTCCGATCCGCCTTCCGGCAAGGCGATGACCAGACCCGCGAGGGAGGCGAGGCCCGAGATGGTCTCCGAGGCCCTGGCATATCCCGCGGCGGTCGAAATGTCGCGGCCCTCTTCTCCCGGCCCCAAGGGCTCCGGCAGGAACGGCAGGGGAATCGTGTCAACGCCGTACTCCCGGCGGAGCAGGTCTCCCGTTCTCCTGGCCAGTGCGTCATCTCGGTTCGGCGAGAGAAGGAGGACGGCCTCGCCAGGGCTAAATCCCACGGGCATGAACGCTGCCGGCTGCACAGGGGCGAGGCGGAAAACGAGCCGCTTCAGGCGGGCTTCCTCCGCTGACGGCTCCGGGATTTCGGCCGGCGCCGCGCCGGGGTCAGCCGCCTTCGCGGCGAGCCGCTCGCCGTCGTCTTCCTGCCGGGCGACGATCGTCGAGATCCGCCGGGCGATGTCTCGAACCGTTCGCACATGGAGAAAGTCCTCCAGTTCGATGGTGATCCCGAAGTGGCGTTCTGCGGCATCCATGATGATCGGAAGGCGGCTGGAGCGGACAGACAGGTCCCTTCTGAGATCCATATCGGGTTGGATTTCGTCCCGGTCGAATCCGGTGGCATCCATGATGATGCGAATGATCGCCTCCAGGTGATCCTGACGCTCAGGCGCATCGGCAAGAGCCGGGGCGGCCTGTCTGTCCGGGGTGGCCGGGGGGCGATCCAGGGGGCGGGGTGACCGTTCTCCGTTCGGGGAGTGGCGGTGAGACCCGGGAGCCTGCCGGGATGACGAAAGGGAGATGAACCGCGGATTTCCCCGAACCGGTAGATTCCCGTGAACGAAGAGCTGCGCCAGAGCGGTCCGGTACGTGTGGCTCTCCGCGGTGGGCAGGCAGGTCTGGAGACATAACGGGTCGGGGATCGTGTCGGCGATGAGATTGCTCAAGATGTCGCCGGGGCCCACCTCCACGAAGAGCCGGATCCCGTAGTCGTTCCACAGGGTCCGGACGTTATCCATCCAATGGACGGGAGATTCCAGGTGGGCCATCAGGATTCGCCTGATCTCACCGGGATCTGATGGATAC
>CAYWOT010000401.1:0-1796 GCA_964459975.1 uncultured bacterium | reverse complement strand
TCCTGGGACCCTCATTATTACCCGATCAGGTGTCTACAAAACCAGGGGAAGTCCAAGACGCGATGGGACAAATAGGGGACAGTCGCGAAGGAAACGATATGCGCTCTCGGTACATTACTGGTTTATGTCATGGGGGCGGCGACGCCTCGGGTTCGACCGCCTTTTTTGGCACCAGGCTCCAATGAAAACGGCCAACCTTGCGATTGGCCTTTGGGTCGCCTGGTGCCGGAGAAGGGGGTCGAACCCGCACGGCCTTGCGGCCACGGGATTTTTAAGACGGATCAAGATCGGACGGAAATCATGGGCAGGAGTTGTAAGGAGTAGGAAACAGCAGGAGGAACCGGAGAATTGGTTCCCCCGTTTTTGTATCGGGTCGGTTTCCGTAGGCAGGATCTGCTTCACAACTTGCTTCACAGTCGGGGCAGGCAAGCCCCCCCGGGGACCTCCGATCGTCAAAAAAGCTCCTTCCGATCCCGCCGTCGAGCCGACCGTCGGCATCAAAAGAACGAACAAAGTCGAAGCGGAGACGTCCTTGCCGATCGTCGCCACCTCATGCGGCGTGATCCTGATCGCCGTGATCCTGTGGGAAGGGTTTGAGACCGTCGTCCTGCCGCGCCGTGTGACCCGCCGGTTCCGGTTGACACGCATCTTCTACCGCGCGACCTGGCGTCCCTGGAAAACGATGGTCGATTCAATGGTCCCGGCGCACTGGCGGGAAACCTGGCTCAGCGTGTTCGGTCCGCTTTCGCTTCTCCTGCTCCTGAGCCTCTGGGCCGTCGGGTTGATCGTAGGCTTCGGCCTGCTTCAATGGGCAGCCGGCTCGTGGAGCCCGGCCCGGAACGGGAGCGAGCGGTTGCTCACGGACCTGTACATGAGCGGGACCACCTTTTTTACGCTCGGGATCGGCGACGTGGTCCCCCGGAGCGGTGTGGCACGCTTTCTCGTGGTGGCGGAATCGGGAATGGGGTTTGCCTTCCTCGCCTTGATCATCGGCTACCTCCCGGGCTTGAACCAGGCGTTCGCCCGCCGCGAGGTGAGCATCTCGCTGCTCGACGCCCGCGCCGGTTCCCCCCCCACAGCCTCCGAAATTCTTCGCCGGCACGGCCATGAGGGGGGAATGGAGTCCCTTCGGCAACTCCTACACGAATGGGAACGGTGGTCCGCGGAGTTCCTCGAGGGGCACCTCTCCTATCCGGTCCTGGCCTACTTCCGCTCCCAGCATGACAACGAATCGTGGCTGGCGGCCCTGACGGCGGTCCTCGACACCTGCGCGTTGATCACGGCCGGCCAGGACAGCCGCTGCCGGAGCCAGGCGAAACTCACGTTCGCGATGGCGCGGCACGCCGTGGTCGACCTGTGCCTCGTCTTCCGGACCGGGCCAAGGGCCCCCGAGTATGATCGCCTGCCGCCGGAAGCGTGGGCCGACCTCCGGGCTGCCCCGGCGGGTGCGGGCATCCTGCTCCATGAGGAGGAGACCGCGCAGCGGAGCCTGCGAGAGCTTAGGGCGACGTATGAGCCGTACATCGAGGCACTCGCCGCGTACTTCCATACCAGCGTACCCCCCTGGATTGGCGCGGAACCCCGCAAGGACAACTGGCAGGGGGATATACCGGATTCGCGGGCCATGGGCGGGAGGAAAGCCCGCGCCGGAGCGAGAAGGGAGCATTTCTAGGGATCCGCCCCCTGCAGCGCGGACGACGTCGGAATCGTCCGCAGCCCGTGGCTGCTTCCCCTTTTTGCATCACCCGCTCCAGTGCGTCATCGCGAGAACGGCGCGAACCCGCACCTCGCCGCTC
>CAYWOT010000400.1:0-1813 GCA_964459975.1 uncultured bacterium | reverse complement strand
TTCGACGCCCACGATCGGAGACCCGACCAGCTGGCCGGGCCCGTGGTAGGTGACGTCGCCCCCACGGCTGATCCATTCCACGCCGATCCCCTCCCGGGAAAGGGTCTCCACAGGCACCAGGAGGTTTTCCGGGTTTCCCGTCCGCCCGAAGGTGTACACGTGGGGGTGGGTCAGGAGGAGCAGCGTGTCGTGCGCCTCGCCCCGCGCCCGGCGCTCGACATAGGAGAGCTGCAGCGCGAGCGCGCGCCGGTACTCCACATCCCCGAGCCAGACGGTGTCCACGGCCGGCGCTCCCGTTAGAACTCCGCCGCCTCGAGGATCTCCCTCACACGGTAGAGAAACCCGTTGCCGGCCACGCCGTCGACGATCCGGTGGTCGTAGGCCAGGCACAGGTACATCATGGGGCGGATGACGATCGCGTCGCCTTCTTCCGCCTCGATCACCACCGGCCGCTTGACGACCTGCCCCATCCGCAGGATCCCCACCTGCGGCTGGTTGATGACCGGGGTCCCGAACAGATTTCCCCTCTTGCCGGGGTTGGTGACGCTGAACGTCCCGCCGGCCAGCTCGTCGGGCATGATCCGCTTGGCCGCCGCCCTCTTCACGAAGTCGTCCACTGCGCCGGACAGCTCGGCGAGCGATTTCTTGTCGGCGTCCCGGATGACGGGAACGATCAGCCCCTTTTCCGTGTCGACGGCGACGCCCACGTGGACCCGTCTCTTGAAAACCGTGCTCTCGCCCCGCACCTGCGCGTTCAGGATCGGAAACTCGGCGATGGCCCGGGTGGCCGCCTGGATGACGAACGGAAGATAGGTGAGCGAGACCCCTTCCGCCTTGCGTTTGGCGCGAAGCGCCTCGATCCGGTGCATGTCCACCTCCGCGAAGGTGTGGACGTGCGCGGAGGTGCGCTTGCTCATCGCCATGTGCTCGGCGATCTTCTTCCGGATCGGGGTGAACGGAACGACCTCCTCTTCCTCCGCGGGGGCCTTCCCTTCCCTGGGGGGCGCGGGCGCCCCGGCGCGGGCCTTCTCGGGTTTCTCCCCGCGCTCCGGCGCGCGCTTCTCCTCCGGAGCCGGGGCCGGCGCGGCCTCCTCCCCGCCCCGGGCCAGGAACTGCTCCACATCCTTCTTCGTCACCCGCCCGTCGATTCCCGTACCGCGGATCCGGGAGATGTCGAGCCCGTGCTCCGCGGCCATCTTGGCGACTACGGGCGAGATCCGCACCTTGGGCTTCTGCTCCTCTCCTTCCGGGGGCGCGGGCCTGCGGGGCTCCTTCGGCGGCTGCTCGCGGGGCGCGGCCGGGATCGGCGGCCCCGTCTTGCGGGCCATCGCTCCCGGAAACCCCTCGTGCTCCTCGTCCCACTGCTCCGTTTTCTCCGGAGCGGAAGGAGGCGCGGTCTCCGCCCTTTCCTCCGCCTCGGCCTTCTTCTCCTCCGTCCTCACCGGCGCCTTCTCCTCCTTCTTCGCCGCCGGTTTCGCCTTTTCCGTCTCGATCCGGCAGAGGACCTCCTCGACCGGGACCGTGTCGCCCTCCTTCGCCACGATCTCCGCAACCGTCCCCGCCTCGGGGGAAGGGATCTCGGCGTCCACCTTGTCCGTGGAGATCTCGAGCAGCGGTTGGTCCTTTGCGACCGTGTCGCCCGCCTCGACCAGCCATTTCACCACGGTTCCCTCGACCACGCTCTCCCCGAGCTGGGGCATCACGACGTCAACGCGCATCGGCATTTCCCCCGAATCAATAGGCGGCCAGCGTCCGGATCGCCTCGGTCACCTTCTCCTGGTTGGGAAGGATGTACTCTTCCATCGGCCCCGCG
>CAYWOT010000399.1:0-1823 GCA_964459975.1 uncultured bacterium | reverse complement strand
GCCGCGCTTGCGCTCTTCTCGGAGAAGGGGTACCACAACGTCTCCATGCACGAGATCGCCGAGAAGGCGGAGTTCGCCATCGGAACGCTGTACAACTTCTTCCGGAGCAAGGAGGACCTCTACAAGGCCTTGATCAAGGAGCAGGCCGGCCGCTTCGAGGAGGCGCTCCGGAAGGCGATCGACGAGCCCGACGAGGAGGTCGACAAGCTGCGCGGGTACGTCCGGGCCAAGGGCGAGGTCTTCCGCGGCAACGCCCCGGTGATCCGGCTGTACTTTGCCGAGACGCAGGGGGCCAGTTTCAACATCGAAGCCGGGTTCGACGCGGAGCTCAAGGCGCGGCGGGGCGCGCTCCTTCGGGCTCTCGTCGCGGTGTTCGAGAACGGAATGAAGCGGAGACGGTTTCGGCGGACCGCCGATCCGTACCACCTGGCCGTTGCGCTCGACAGCCTGACGAGCGCCCTGCTGCTCCTGTGGCTCGAGGAGCCCGACCGACACCCCTACCCGGACGACCCGGACATCCTGTTGAACGTCTTCTTCGAACGCCTTGTCGCCTGAAGCGGAATCGATTTTGCGGAGGTTGCGGATGAACCGGACGGAAACCGTTTGCGAACTGCGTACATTCCTCGTCGCGGCCGCGGTTGCGGGGGGGATCCTCCTCTCGGGCGGCTGCGGGAAGACGAAGAAGGCGCCGCCGCACGCCGTCCCGAAGGTGGCCGCAGTGACGGTCCGCCTGGAGTCCGTCGTGCTTACCACCGAGCTGCCGGGCCGCACCGCCCCATACGTCGTGGCGGAAATCCGGCCCCAGGTCGGCGGGCTGATCCAGAAACGCCTGTTTCGGGAAGGGGCCAACGTCCGGGCGGGCCAGGTGCTCTACCGGATCGATCCGGCGCCGTACCGGGCGGCGTACGACAATGCCAAGGCGGCGCTGGCCCGGGCCGAGGCGAACCTTCCCGCGGTCCGGGTCAGGGCGGACCGCTACAAGGAGCTGCTCGCCGTCCGGGCGGTCAGCCGGCAGGACTTCGACGACGCGGCGGCGGCGCTGAAACAGGCCGAGGCCGACGTGGAAGTCTGGAAGGCGTCGCTTAGGACGGCCCGGATCAATCTGGGGTACACGCAGGTCACGTCCCCGATCTCGGGACGCATCGGACGGTCCAGCGTGACCGACGGGGCGCTGGTGACGGCGAATCAGCCGGCGGCCCTGGCCACCGTCCAGCAGCTCGATCCCATCTACGTGGACATTCCCCAATCCACGGCCGAGCTGCTCCGTCTGCGGAACCGCTTGCAGGAGGGCCGCCTGCGGCCGGACGGGGCGGACCAGAAGAAGGTTGGACTCGTCCTGGAAGACGGAACGCCGTATCCGTCGGAGGGGACGCTGCAGTTCCGGGACGTGACCGTCGACCCGACGACGGGGTCGGTCATGCTTCGCGCGGTCTTCCCGAATCCGCGCGGCGTGCTGCTGGCGGGGATGTTCGTCCGGGCCGTGGTGAAGGAGGGCGTCAACCGGCGGGCCGTCCTGATTCCCCAGCAGGCGGTTTCGCGCGACCCGAAAGGGAATCCGACCGCACTGATCGTGGACGCCGACGGGAAGGTGCGGCAGCGGAGGCTCGCCATCGACCGCGCCATCGCCGACAAATGGCTCGTCTCCTCGGGGCTGTCGCCCGGCGACCGCGTGATCGCCGAGGGAGTGCAGAAGGTGCGGCCCGGCGCCGCCGTCACGGTCGTCCCGTTCGAAGCCGCGAAGTCGGACTGAAACGGGGGGGAGGCGCGCGATGTTATCGAAATTTTTCCTGGACCGGCCGGTCTTCGCCTGGGTCATCGCCATC
>CAYWOT010000398.1:0-1843 GCA_964459975.1 uncultured bacterium | reverse complement strand
AAATGGAGATCTTCTTCCCGCAGGCCAACCGGAAGATCAGCATGACGCTGTCTCCCTCCGAACCTTCCGTCCGGGCTTCCGTGGGAAATATCGGCGAAATCCTTCTGTCCGACGCCGTCTACACCCCGCCGGAGCAGATCCGCGCCGGGTTCGAGGACGTCCTGGAACTGGGCGTGCCTTTCCGGGAGATCGGGCATGAGGAGCGCGAGCGGGTCGAGTTTTTCCTCACGATCGTGCGCCCCGGGGCGGTAGGGGAGCGGTGGCCCGTCTACGGGACCTTCTTTGCGGACCTGCCGGGGAAGTATTTCGAAGCGCAGATGTGGGAGGTGTGATCGGGGGTGTAACGGGGCCCGTCAAAGCTCGTGGGCGAGCAGTTCCTTCGTTCTCAGTTCTCCATGCGTGCAGGACCGGTCTTTGTGCGTTCGTATGAGCCATTTCATGGAACCGGGTTGAAGGCAGAACCCGAAGTCCGAAAGACTCGACCCCCGTTCCGGGTCCTCCTCGATGGACTGAAGCCAAAAGCGGCATTCTCTGCACTGGATCGACGGTTCGCGCATCCCGGTCTCCCGGGTTCGAGATGCATCGCATTAATGAAGGTTTCCAAATATTTGCTGCGGTCCGTTGTGGGATAATGCATGGGTCCCCGCCATTTGCACGGGTCAGACCATAGGCAACCGTGCATGGAACGTTGCAGATCGAACGACAACAGCATCGCGTCATTCGGCGCCGCCCGTCGGGAGCACCCCTTTCACGTCTGACTCCTTCGCCAGTATCCACGCAACGATTTGCGCAACGACCTCGCGGTCGAGTCCGTTGTAGCCGTGGTACGCAAGCGCCCTGCAGGGGCCGGCGCGATTCAGCCCCCCCTCGAATTTCAGCAATTGCTTCCTGGATGCCTTGCTGAGTCTCTCCATCAGGTAGGGAATGTCGCTGAACGGGCAGAGACGGCAGCCGTCCCGCTCGTGGTGGATTACGAGGACGGGGATACGGAGCCTGTCGAGCGGCATGGCGGGGACCGGTCTGGTTTTCGCGTCCTTGAGGATGGTGGAACTCAGGACCAGGCCGTTCGGCCCCTCGGGTCCGGTGAGTTCCATGGCGATATACGCGGCCGATTGCGTTCCCCGGCTTGTGCCGACCAACCAGACAGGAACCCTGGCCTGCTCACGTACCCATGCGATGACGGCCTTTATGTCCGCCACATGGCCGGGTGTTTGCCGAAAACCGCGAAGGTAGGGGGGACACTGGCGATCCGAGGGGGCATCGACCAGCACCACAAGCAGACCTTTTTCCGCAAACAGTTGACGGGTGCGGACCAAGAGATTGTTCTTTCCCCACCGGATCGACCCGTTTGAGGAAATTTGCAGCCCGCCGTGCCCGCCGGGAAACAGGATGACGGCAGCCTTCGGGTTCCGCGGAGACAGGACGAGCATTCTTTGAGAGACGCCCGGACGCGTTGGGATGTCTACGACTTTCCGGGCGATTTCCCCATTGGCTCGGGTGCTCCAGGCCAACAGGAACAAGGCGATCACGACCGTTCCCGTTCTTTTGATCATGATCGCCTCGATTTCGCCCAAGAATGTACGTTTCGCGGGGATCGGACCGAAGTCTACATCTTCGCGATTCTCTGTCAAGTGGAAGGGTGGGTGAGCCGTCAACGTAAGCCCTACAGGCGAAGGAGATCGAGAACGCCCTCCTGCCCGTGCTGGACCTTGCGACGAAGGCAACGGCCTTGGACGGTCATTCTCCGTCTTCGTCGCGGAGCCTCTCGTAGTCTTCCATCGTGTTGATGTTCCGGAACGTCTTTCCCGATCCGGGAACGGGTGCCAGTTCCGCTTCGGGAATC
>CAYWOT010000397.1:0-1862 GCA_964459975.1 uncultured bacterium | reverse complement strand
GCCGACATGAAGTAGTCGCGATCGGTGTCTGCCGCGATCCGGGACAGGGCCTGTCCCGTGTGCCGGGCGAGGATCTTGTTGAGCTCCTCGCGCATCCGCAGGATCTCCTTCGCATGGATCTCGATCTCGCTCGCCTGCCCCTTCGCGCCGCCCATCGGCTGGTGGATCAGGATCCGCGCGTTGGGCAGCGCGGTCCGTTTCCCGGCGCCCCCCCCCGCCAGGAGGACCGCGGCCATCGAAGCCGCCTGCCCGATGCACACCGTGGCCACGGGCGGCTTGATGAACTGCATCGTGTCGTAGATGGCCATTCCCGCCGTGACGTACCCCCCGGGGGAGTTGATGTATAGGTTGATGTCCTTGTCGGGGTCCTCCGCCTCGAGGAACAGGAGCTGGGCGATCACGAGGTTGGCGACGTCGTCGTCGATCGCGTTCCCGATGAAGACGATCCGGTCCTTCAGCAGCCGCGAATAGATGTCGTAGGAGCGTTCGCCGCGGCTGGTCTGTTCCACGACAATCGGAACGAGGGTCATTTCGGCGCCTCCCCGTCTGCGGCGTTCTCGAGGAGAAACGCCATCGCCTTCCGTTCCAGCAGCCCGTTTCTCAAAGTGTCCATCCGCTCCTCGTCCCCGTAGTACTCGCGGACCTTCTCGTATTCGATTCCGGCGGCGGCCGCAAGGGTCTTCATCTCCGCCTCGATTTCCGAGAAGGGAACGTCCAGCCCTTCGGCCTCGGCGATCGCCGCCAGGAGCAGGGACGCCCGAACCGCCTCCTCGGCTTCCGGCGCAAAGCGCTCCCGCATCTTATCGAAATCCAGGTGCATATTCTTTAGATCAACCCCCTGAGAACTGAGCCGCTTCATCGTGTCCTCGATGATGGCCACGGTTGTGCCGGGCCGTCTCCTCCGCCTCCCGCCGCAGCTGCCCCTCGACCTTCTCCCGCAGGGCGGCAAGGTTAGGTAAATTTCCGAAATTCTTAGCGAAATCGTCATTCCACTCGGGAACGACCTTCTCCCGCACGGCGTGCACCTTGGCCGAAAAAGTCACCCGTTTCCCGGCGAACTTCTCGTTCGGGAAATCCGGCTCGAAGGGCACCTCGAACGTCCTCTCCTCCCCCGCCCGGGCGCCTTCAAGCCCGGCGTCGAACTCCTTGCCCAGCGGCGCCCCGGCGTCGAGAAGGATGCTGGTGGTCCGCGTCTCCTCGACCGTCTCGCCGCCGGCGGTCGCGGTGAGGTCGAGCTCCACCAGGTCCGAGGGACCCGCTCCGCGGTCTTCGGTCAGCTGGTAGCGCACCGCCGACGAGCGGAGCCGCTCCAGCGCCGCCTCGACGTCCGCGTCGGTGACCTCCGTATTCTCGCGCACGACGGGGATCCCCTTGTAGTCCTTGGGATTGAGGTCGGGCAACACTTCGACCGTGGCGGTGAACACGAACTCCTGCCCCTCCGTGAGCTTGCCGCCGTCGATCTTCGGGGCGGAGAGGAGCTTCAGACCGTTCTCCTTCACGGCCTCCGAGAGGGAGTCCCGGACCAGCGTCTCGGCGACGTCGGCCTCCACGGACGCCTTGAACACCCGCCGCACCATCGACATGGGGGCCTTCCCCTTGCGGAATCCGCGCATCGGGGCGATCTTCCGCACCTCCACGTACCCCTTCTCGACGCGACGGGCCACCTCCTCCACCGGAACCTCCACCCGGATCCTCTTCTCCGCTGCGTTGACCGATTCGATGTTCGTCTTCATGATCGCTGTACGCTCGTCTCCTCCCATCTAGGATAAGACAACCGGATGGCTGGTGCGAGAGGAGGGATCTGAGAATTGCCGATTTCTCCGCTCGCCCAATTTCCCGGTTAACTGGTTGATTCTTTCGTG
>CAYWOT010000396.1:0-1864 GCA_964459975.1 uncultured bacterium | reverse complement strand
GCCTTCAAGGACGTCCTGGAGCGGATGCCGGACCGGGCGGCCCACGAGGTGACGGCGGAGCGGCTCTCCATGGCGGATGCGATCGCGCACCTGCTCGACCGGATCCGGGAGGAGGGGGCGATCCGCTTCGACCGGCTCGTGGAGGAGTTTCCGACGAGGAACGAGATCCTCGCGTTCTTCCTCGCCATACTGGAACTGATTCGACTCAGGACGGTCAAGGCGTACCAGGCGACCCCGATGGGCCTGATCACGATCGTTCCCGCCGTCCGGGAGGTGGAAGATGGAGCAGAAACCGAAGACGCCGACTCCGGCGCCGGATGACGGCGCGCCGGAGGGACGGCCGGCCCCCCCCGCGCGGGACACGGCCCGCGCCGCCTCGGTCCTGGAGAGCCTGCTGCTCGCCAGCGCGCAGCCCCTTTCGTTCGAGCGGATCGGCCGCCTGCTGGGGGGTCTCTCGCGGCAGGAGGTGACCGAAGTCGTCCGCGCGGTCCGGGCGAAATACCCGCCCGACGCGTCGGGGATCGTGGTCGAGGAGGTCGCCAAGGGCCTCCAGCTGCGGACGAACCCCGCCAACCAGGAGTTCGTCCGGAAGCTGTTCGAGACGAAGCCGCCGCGTTTTTCCCGCCCCTCTCTGGAAACCCTGGCGGTGATCGCCTACCGGCAGCCGGTCACCCGCCTGGAGATGGAGCAGATCCGCGGCGTGGACTGCGCCGCGTCGCTCAAGACCCTCATGGAGCGGCGGCTGATCAAGGTCGTCGGGAAAAAGGACGTCCCGGGCCGGCCGTTCCTCTTCGGCACGACGCGGGAGTTCCTCGAGGTCTTCTCGCTCTCGGGGCTGTCGGAGCTGCCCTCGATGCGCGACATCGAGGAATTTCTGGCGGCCAGGGCCGGGACGCCGGCTCCCGCGCGCGCGGCCGAGCCGCAGGCTTTCGCCGACCCGGGCGGACAGGCCGGAGCGGGGGAGGAGCTCGCCGCGGGCCCGACCGGGGCCGAACACGGGGACGTTCTCCTGGCGCCCCTGGGTTCATTTCCGGAAGGGGTGTCCGACGACGTGCTCGTGGAGGCGGCGTCCCGGGGCGAGGCCGACGCCGGCGAGATCAAGCCGCTTGTGCCCGCCGGGACCGGGTTCTCGCAGTTCGCCCTGTCCGGGGAAGCGTTTTCGGCCGATCCGGCCGAGCCGCTGGTGGCCGGCTCGTCCGCCCTGTCGGAGACCTCTGCCGACGAGGAGCCGGACCGGGCGGACGAGTAGCGGGCTCCCGCGCAAAGCGCCGACAGCATGCCGGCCGACCGACTCAACCGGTACCTTTCGCACGCAGCGGGCGTCTCCCGGCGCACGGCCGACGCGATGATCCGCGGCGGCCGGGTGACCGTGGGGGGACGGCAGGCGCTGGACCCCGGAACGCTCCTGGATCCCTCGAGGGCCGAGGTGCGGATCGACGGCAGCCTCGTCCTTGCCTTGGACGAGGAGAAGCTTTACGTGATGGCGCACAAACCCGACCTCGTCGTCACCACGATGGCGGACAAGGAGGGACGAAAAACCGCCGCGTCGCTGATCGGCGAACTTTCCTCCCGCGTTTTTCCCGTCGGGCGGCTCGACTACCACACGACCGGCCTGCTCCTGTTCACGAACGACGGCAACCTGGCCCACCGGCTCACCCATCCCCGGTTCGGCGTCGAGAAGACGTACGTCGCCAAGGTCAAGGGGCAGCCCACCCCGGGCAAGCTCGGAATTCTGCGCCGGGGGCTGGCGATCGACGGCGTTATGACCAACCCGGCGAAGGTGACGTTCCTCGAGGAGTGGGTAGGCATGGCGTGGTTCTCTATTACTTTCTCGGATGGTTTTCTCGTATTGGTTCGTATGATT
>CAYWOT010000395.1:0-1888 GCA_964459975.1 uncultured bacterium | reverse complement strand
GCCCTTCTCGCGCCCCGAGCAGGCGGAAAGCACAAGAAGGCTTGAGACGAGGACCACCATGCCTCGGACGGTGAGAGCGGTCGTTCGCATCACGGCGTCTCCTCCTTTTCTGCCGTTTGGGACCTTCCATCGGGGAATGTCCATTAGAAGCAGTTTGAGCGGGGAAGTTTGGGCTTTTTTTTGGAACATTGCCGTCGATCCCGGGTTTTCTGCATCCAATATAGTGGAGATCGAATAGGAGAAGCCATGGCGAAGATCACGAAAATTCTGGTCGTCTGCGCAGATACGAAATTCTCCCAGGATGCCGTCCATTACGGCGTCGATCTTGCGAAGGATTTCGGCGCGGAGCTGTTCGTCCTGCACGTGGTGCACGACCCTTTCGGCATGGAGGGATGGAACCTTCCGTTCCTGTCCGTCGACGAGGACTATCGGAGGGTCCTCGAGGAAGCGAAGGCGAACCTGCACAAGATGATCGCCGCGGAACGGGCGGCGGGATTGCAGATCCGGGAAATGATCCGCGAAGGCGAACCGTCCCGGAAGATCCTGGAGATCATCCGCGAGGAGAAGATCGACCTGGTCGTCCTGCTCGGCCACAAGGAGGGCAGGCTCGAGCATTTCCTTTACGGGCACTGCAACGAGAACGTCATCCGGAAGATGCCCTGCTCGATCCTGCTGGTCAAAACGCGGGCGGAAGGCCCCTGACGACAAACGTGGTATAGTGGCAAATACGCAAGGCTGCGCACCGCCGGACGCGCAGGGGCACCGGTGCGGCGCGCGGTGCACCGGAGGGTTCCCAAGTTGAGCACCCGCAGAAAACGCGGCAGGCCCCCCGCGGCATCGACCGAAGCCATCCTCGAGAGCATCTCGGACGGCGTCTTCACCGTGGACCTCGACCGGCGCATCAGGTCGTTCAACCGGGCGGCCGAGGACATCACGGGAGTGGATCGCTCCGACGCCGTCGGGCGGCCGTGCGCGGAGGTCTTCCGCTCCAGCATGTGCGAATCCGAGTGCGCGCTCGGCACGACGCTTGCCACGGGCCGGCCGGTCATCGGCAAATCGGGATACATCGTCAACGCGGAAGGAAACCGCATGCCGATCAGCGTCTCCACGGCGGTCCTGCGGGACGCCGGCGGTCGCGTCGTGGGAGGAGCCGAGACGTTCCGCGACTTGAGCGAGGTGGAGGCCCTCCGCCGGGAACTGGAAGGCCGCTACCGGGTCGGCGACCTCGTAAGCCGCAGCCCCCTCATGCAGAAGGTGTTCGACGTCCTCCCCGCGATCGCCGCCAGTCCCAGCACGGTGCTGGTCCTGGGCGAAACGGGGACCGGCAAGGAACGGGTGGCACGGATCATCCACAGCTTGAGCCCCCGCAGCGACGGTCCCTTCGTCGCGGTCAACTGCGGCGCTCTTCCCGACACCCTCCTCGAGTCTGAGCTGTTCGGCTATAAGGCCGGCGCGTTCACGGGGGCGACCCGGGACAAGCCCGGCCGGTTCGCGGCGGCCCGGGGGGGGACCCTGTTCCTCGACGAGATCGGCGAGGTGAGTCCCGCGCTTCAGGTAAAACTCCTGCGGGTCCTGCAGGAGCGAACCTACGAGCGCCTCGGGTCGGTCCGTCCCGAGGCGGCGGACGTGCGGGTTGTCGTCGCGACCCACGCCGACCTGGCGGACCGCGTGCGCGAGGGCCGCTTCCGGGAGGACCTGTACTACCGCGTGAACGTGGTGCGCGTGGAGCTCCCGCCGCTGCGCCGCCGCAAGGAGGACATCCCGCTCCTGGTGGAGCAGTTCGTCGAACGGTTCAAACGGCTGCAGCGCAGGGCCGTGCGCGGGGTCTCGGGTGAAGCGCTCTCCCTGCTCATGGCGCTCGACTGGCCCGGCAACGTCCGCGAGCTGG
>CAYWOT010000394.1:0-1893 GCA_964459975.1 uncultured bacterium | reverse complement strand
AGCGGCTCGAGGACGTTGGGGCAAGCCGCGAGACCGGCGTGGGAAACACGTACACGTTCGGGATCCTTCCCCGCCTCGACCTCGCCGCGTCGTTCGTCTTTCTCTTCAGCAAGCCTGACGGCCGGACGCCCACGGACCGGGGATTCGGCGACACCGAGGCGACGCTGAAAACCTCCGTTTCGGACGGCGGCGCATGGATCCCCGCCCTGGGCCTAAAGGCGGGCGTCCGACTGCCTACCGGGGATGAAAGCAAGGGGCTGGGCGACGGGCGGACGTCGGCCCTGTTCACCCTGATCGCCGACTGGAAGATCGACCCGGTCACGATCCACGCCAACGTGGGAAACGAGTCGGCCCTGACCCAGACGTCAGGTCGGGCCCGGGACACCACGGTCAAGGGCAGTCTGGCCGTGGAATGGGAGCTCGGGGAACGCGCGACCGTCGTCAGCGAATATCTGTGGGAAAAGGACAGCGGCGTCGAAAAGCCGGCCGCCGCGTTCCTGATCGGTGGCAAGACGGAGATCGCCGACAACCTCGTCTTCGACCTGGGAATCCGGTGGGGCACCACGACCGCGTCGCCCATCGTCACCTATCTGGCCGGGTTTACGCTCGCCCTCCACGGAGCTGGACCCGCGGGAGAATCCGGGAACCGGGGCCCTTCGGACCGCGTTCGGCCGTAACCCGTACCAGGAGCAGGAGGAACGATGCACATCCCCGACGGATATCTCGGCCCCCCCACCTACCTCGCCGGGTACGCCGCCTGCGTCCCCTTGTGGAGCATCGCGGCGAGGAAGATCAAGACTTCCTTCGACTCGAACAAGGTCCCGCTTCTGGCGATTTCGGCCGCCTTCAGCTTTCTCGTGATGATGTTCAACGTGCCCGTCCCCGGAGGAACGACGGGCCACGCCGTCGGCGGGGTGCTGATCGCCATCGCCGTGGGACCGTGGGGCGCGATGCTGACCGTAAGCATCGCGCTGGTGGTGCAGGCGCTGCTCTTCGGAGACGGCGGGGTCACCGCCCTCGGAGCGAACTGTTTCAACATGGCGTTTCTCATGCCCTTCACCGGGTATTACGCGTACCGGCTCCTGTCCCGGGTCCTCCCGTCCGGGAAAGGACCGGCGATCGCGGCCGGAATCGCGGGATGGCTGGGACTTTCGGTCGCGGCGTTCGCCGCCGCGGTGGAACTCGGCATCCAGCCCCTTCTGCACACCGGTGCGGACGGCCGCGCACTGTATTCCCCGTATCCCCTCTCCGTGACGATTCCCGCCATGATGCTGGAGCACCTGTTCCTGTTCGGCGTCGTCGAAGGACTGGTCACGGGCCTCGTCGTCCATCACCTCAGGCGGTCCCGCTCCGCATGGATCCTGGAGCCTGCCCGACCGGAGGCGACGAAATGAACACTTCCGCTGCGTTCCGGGAATACCGCAAATTTCTCGCGGCGTTGATCGTGATGGCTCTTCTGTCTCCGATCGGCCTGGTTCTTCCCCGAATCATGAACGCCGGCTCGGCGTGGGGTGAATGGGGCGTGGACGAAATCCGGGCGATGGTCGGCTACGTCCCCGAAGGAATGGAAACATCGGGGGACGCATGGAGAGCACCCATGCCCGACTACGCGCTCCCGGGACACGAAGATGCGTCGTTGCCGTCGTCGAGCGTCTCCTACATCCTCTCCGGCGTCATCGGCATCCTGTGCTGCGGCGGAGCAGCCTGGCTCGCCGGCCGGCGGCTGGCCGCTCCGCGCCCGAACCGATAACCTGACGGAAAACGGTCCTCGGACGCACGATCGCCGCTACCGAGAAAACCGCGGGCGCCGGCCTTCGGGCCCGCGCCCCTTTCGCGCGTCGGCGTCGGCGACGCGGAGCTACCGGTTCTCTCTCTCCCGATGCGCGTCCCAGC
>CAYWOT010000393.1:0-1897 GCA_964459975.1 uncultured bacterium | reverse complement strand
GAACGACACGGACTACGCGCTGACCGGGGGGGTCTTCTCCCGCAGCCCGGCCCACATCGTCCGGGCACGGGAGGAGCTCGCCGTGGGCAACCTCTATATCAACCGCGGCGTTACCGGGGCGGCCGTGGGGCGCCAGCCGTTCGGGGGGTTTCGAATGTCGGGGGTCGGCTCCAAGGCGGGCGGGTTCGACTATCTCCTTCAGTTCCTCGAGCCCCGGGTAACGTGCGAGAACACGATGCGCCGCGGCTTCACCCCCGAGGGGGTCTCGTAAGGGAAAACCGCGTCTCCGAGATCGATTCGCTTCGGCAGACGGGACACCGGCCGGGCGGGGTGGGCCTCCGACGCTTCCGGAATACGAACCCGCACTTCCGGCACTCCGCGGGGATCACGTCGAGGCGTCCTCCGTTTGTGGAGACGGTTCGTTCGAGATGCGGGAGGTGCCCGTACACCTCCTTCTCGGAGAGGCGCGCCGCCGCGGAGATCTCTTTCGCGGAGAGCGGGGCGTCCGAGAGGACGGCGAGGATCCTCCGGCGCGCCGTCGCCTTCTGGTCGGGCGGCTCGAAGCGGTTTCGGGTTCCCGTCAGCTTGCACTCCCTTGGCGATCGCCCGCGTTTCGCGGGATCTCGCGGCTTGCGACGGCATCGGCGACAAGGCTCGTCCGATTGTACCGCGCCGCAGTCGGATCGTCTCGGGGCGGCATCGAACTCCCTGTAGGATAGGGAAGGAGATTCCGATGGACAGGTTTCTCCCCGAGGACCTGAAGCGGTACGTCGAGGAGCACGCCGGCCCCGTCTCTCCTCTTTTCGACGAGCTGGCCCGGGAGACCCGGGAGCGGACGTCCAACCCCGGAATGCTCACCGGGAGGGTGGAAGGGATGTTTCTCCGGATGCTCGTGAGCATTCTGGGGGCGCGGACCGTGCTGGAGATCGGAACGTTCACCGGGTATTCCGCCCTGATGATGGCGGCGGCCCTGCCGGCCGACGGGGAGCTCGTCACCTGCGAGATCTCGGAGGAACACGCCTCGATCGCGCGGCGGTACTTCGACCGGAGTCCGGACGGTCGGAAGATCCGCCTCGTCCAGGGTCCCGCGGCGGGTACTCTGCGCGGACGGCCCGACGAGAGCGTCGATTTCGTCTTCATCGACGCCGACAAGGAGTCCTACCCGCTCTACTACGAGGAAAGCGTCCGGATTCTCAAGGCCGGCGGCGTGATCGTGGCCGACAACGCCCTGTGGTCCGGGCGGGTCCTGTCCCCCGGAGACGGAGCGGCGCGCGCGATCCGGACGGTCAACCGGACGGTGCTCGAGGACCCCCGCGTGGAGAAGGTCCTCCTGCCGCTGCGGGACGGCGTGTACGTCATTCGCAAACGGTAGGCGCGGCCCTGGCCGGCAACCTCCGCCGGGACGAATCCGGGAGGCCCGTTCTCCCCTCCCAATCCGCAAACACCCGGCCGAGCGGCCTAAAAGGGGGAGGTCGTGTCATGAGGCGGAAAATGGGACCATCGATCGTGCTGCTCCTGGCTGCGATGCTCGTCGTACCCGCCGTAGCGTCGGTCGCCGGCGCCGACTCCGTTCCGCGGATCTCCAAGGAGAAGCTCAGGAGCCTTCTGGGAAATCCGGACATCGTCATTCTCGACGTGCGTCTCGACGGAGAGGACGCGGTCGAGCGGATCCCCGGCGCGGTGTACGAAGACCCCGAGAAGGTCGATTCCTGGGAAAAGCGGTATGACCGCCGCAAGGAGATCGTTCTGTACTGCTCCTGACCGGACGAGGCGACGAGCGCCCGGGTGGCGTTCCGTCTCATGACCCTGGGGTTTCCCCGGGTGTATGCGCTCAAGGGCGGCTGGGACGGGTGGGTCGAAGCGGGGTATCCCACCGTGAAGGCCTTCCGGTAGCCTT
>CAYWOT010000392.1:0-1919 GCA_964459975.1 uncultured bacterium | reverse complement strand
GGGATCGTCCCCCTCGACGATGTAGGGGTGTATCCGAAGCCGCGAAACAGCTCGTCGAGTTCGTCGCGGCTGATTCGCGCCAGGACGGTGGGGTTGGCGATCTTGTAGCCGTTCAGGTGCAGGATGGGCAGCACGGCTCCGTCGTGGACGGGATTCACGAACTTGTTCGAATGCCAGCTCGTGGCGAGCGGACCGGTCTCGGCTTCTCCGTCGCCCACCACGCAGGCGACCCACAGGTCGGGGTTGTCGAAGACGGCGCCGTAGGCGTGGGTCAGCGAGTAGCCGAGCTCTCCGCCCTCGTGGATCGACCCCGGCGTCTCCGGGGCGACGTGGCTTGGGACCCCTCCGGGGAAGGAGAACCGGGTGAAGAGCCTCTTCATGCCCTCTTCGTCCCGGGAAATGCTCGGGTACAGCTCGCTGTAGGTGCCCTCCAGGTAGGTGTTGGCCACCAGGCCCGGTCCGCCGTGCCCGGGGCCGGCGATGTAGATCATGTCGAGATCGTACTTCCGGATGATCCGGTTCAGGTGAACATACAGGAAGTTGAGCCCCGGCGTGGTGCCCCAGTGCCCGAGGAGGCGGGGTTTCACATGCTCCGGCTTGAGCGGTTTCTTGAGCAGCGGATTGTCGTACAGGTAGATCTGGCCGACCGACAGGTAGTTGGCGGCCCGCCAGTACGCGTCCATCTTGCGCAGCTCGTCCGGAGACAGCGGCTTGTTCATGCGGTCGCTCCTTTCTGTTCGCCCAAACGCACGTTCGCCCGCGCCGGCCCTTAACGGGTCCGTTTCCGCGCGCGGCAGCGCCGAATCAGGGTGTTGGTGGAGCTGTCGTGCGCGAGGACGGGCTCCGCTTCGCTCTCCAGTTCCGGGATGATGCGCCGGGCCAGGACTTTCCCCAGCTCCACGCCCCACTGGTCGAACGAGTCGATGCTCCAGACGGCGCCCTGGGTGAAGACCGAGTGCTCGTAGAGGGCGACGAGCGCGCCGAGCGTTTCCGGCGTGAGCCGGTCGGCGAGGATCGTGTTGGAAGGGCGGTTGCCCTCGAAGATCCGGTGCGGGACGAGCCGGTCCGGCACCCCTTCCGCCCTCACCTCGACGGGCGTCTTGCCGAAGGCCAGCGCCTCGGCCTGGGCGAAGACGTTCGCCAGGAGCAGGTCGTGGTGCCTGCCGATCGGGTTGAGGGGCTTGGCGAACGCGATGAAGTCGCAGGGCACGAGCCTCGTCCCCTGGTGGATCAGCTGGTAGAAGGAGTGCTGCCCGTTGGTCCCCGGCTCGCCCCAGTAGATGGCGCCGGTCGGATAGTCGACCGCGGCCCCGTCGACCGTGACGTGCTTGCCGTTGCTCTCCATCGTCAGCTGCTGCAGGTAGGCGGGGAACCGTTTCAGGTACTGCTCGTACGGCAGCACCGCCGCGGTCTGGGCGCCGAAGAAGTTGTTGTACCAGACCGCGAGCAGCCCCAGGAGCACCGGCAGGTTGCGCTCGAAGGGCGCGGTGCGGAAGTGCTCGTCCATCCGGTGGAAGCCGTCGAGCATCGCGCGGAAATGGTCCGGGCCGACGGCCAGCATCGTCGAGAGGCCGATCGCCGAGTCCATGGAGTACCGCCCTCCCACCCAATCCCAGAACCCGAACATGTTCGCCGGATCGACGCCGAACTTCCGGACTTCCGCCGCGTTCGTGGAGACGGCCACGAAATGCCGGGCCACCGACTTCGGGTCGCCCCCCTGGCCCGCCACCGACCAGTCGCGGGCCGTGCCGGCGTTCGTCATCGTCTCGAGCGTTGTGAACGTCTTCGACGAGACGATGAAGAGCGTCTCGGCCGGGTCGAGGTCACGGACGGCTTCGGCGAAATCGGTGCCGTCGACGTTGGAGACGAACCGGAACGTCATCGCGCGGTCGCTGTAGTGCGCGAGCGCCTCGCAGGCC
>CAYWOT010000391.1:0-1924 GCA_964459975.1 uncultured bacterium | reverse complement strand
AAGAACAATGCGGAAATCAACCATTACGCCATCCGGAACAACCTGGTGGATTGATCCGAACCCTCCGGCTCCCTCTTCCTTCCCTAGGACAAACCCCGGTACGAAATTAGGACAAACGGCGGTATGTGTTTCGGACAGAACCCGATGCCTAAAGCCGGCGGACGGTATTACTGTGGTAGGTGTCCGCGAGGGACGACAACAGGTCCTGGGGGGACCGCCGCGATGTCCTTGGCCCCGATATACCGGGGCCCATAGGGAAAAAGGAGAAGGATTATGCCGCTGACTCATGTGGTAATCGTTCTGGTTGTCGTCGGTGTGCTACTGTGGCTGGTCAATACCTTCCTCCCGATGGATGCCAAGATCAAGAGCATTCTGAACATCGTGATTGTGATCGCGGTGGTCCTCTGGCTATTGCGTGCCTTCGGGATCCTGGGCTCCCTCTCGGAGTTTCGCATCGGGAGGTGAATGTCAGCGGGACGTTCCTGGTTCCGTGAATAGATAAAAAGAGACGAACATGAATGACGACCTCACCCAGCATGAAGGGAGATCCCGGATGGGAAATTCGAGAAGGGTATGGTGGTGCCTGCTGGCGGGGGCACTGATCGCCGCCGCATGGGGGTTTTCGGAGCCCGCGCGGGCGGAGGTGAACGTCAACATCAACCTCGGACCGCCGCCGATCATGGTGTCCCAGCCGCCGGAAGTCGTGATGATCCCGCAGTCCCAGGTCTACTTCGTCCCGGACCCCAACATCGACGTGTTCTTCTACGGAGGGTTCTGGTGGTCGCCGCGCGGTGAGCGGTGGTACCGTGCGCGGGCGTACAACGGGCCGTGGGGGGTGATCGAGCGGCGCCGGGTGCCGAGGGCAGTGCTGTATGTACCCCGGGACTACCGGACCCGGTATGAACAGGGGCGGCACGTTCCGTACGGCCAATGGAAGAAGGATCGCGTCCGTTGGGACAAGGAGAACCGAAAAGCGCAAAAGCAATGGGAGAAGGAGCGCGAGAAGGAGTGGAAGAGGAGCGAACAGGAACATAGGAAGTACGATCAGCATGGAGACCAGCGTGGGGACCGCAGCGGGGACCACGGGAAGCGCGGTCGATAGCGGATCAGGCGATTATCTGAAAGCACCTCGTAAGGGATGAACCAGTCCCACCGGATGGGGTGCCGGACCTCCTGCAGGGCGTTCGCAAGGGACTTCACGGGCTCCATTCCCTCTCCCCCGCGGAGACGAGGACCGGGGAGAAATCCGTCCGGAACGGAAAGGAGGAAGAATGACTAACCTACATTCGCCTCCCGCCCTTCCCCAGGCGCCCGTCGATCTGATGGCTGTCACTGTGGGTGGTTGCGAAGTGATTCTGGCATGGACCGAATGCGGGGCAGGCGGGGCCGGGTTCTGCATCGAGCGCGCTGACGGGATCGGTTCCGCCTGTCCGTTCTCGGAGATCGGCAGGACGGGGGCGCAGATCACGGCTTTCAGCGACAAGTACGTCAATCCCTGCACGACCTACTCCTACCGGGTTCATGCGTGGAACGCCTCCGGCGACTCGCCGACCTCCAACGTGGTGGAGGTGACGACGCCGCAGGCCGAGGAGGAACTGCCGGCCGATCCGGAATGATCCGCGCTGGAATCCCGCGACACCGTTCCCTCTGCAGAAGATGCTTGAAACCATAGGACAAACACCGGTCCGAAAACAAGACAAACAGCGATGCGCGTTTCGGACAGATGCCGATACCCAAGACCGTCGGAAAGGATCAGCATGGGGTTATATGCAGGGAGGGAACATCACAGAATCACGATGGGAGGTGAAGAAAATGCTATGGACCATAGCCGTCATATTGCTTGTTCTCTGGGCGCTGGGCTTGGTCAGCGCGTACACGCTGGGCGGATACATTCACGTTCTCCTGATCGTGGCGCTCGTGGTGG
>CAYWOT010000390.1:0-1924 GCA_964459975.1 uncultured bacterium | reverse complement strand
GACTGTTCGTTGGGCACCTCCATCGATGCGGTCAAGGAGGTCGAATAGGCCGGCTACAGCCAAGGAGAGCGCGGCCATGTCTGTTCTCACGGAACGAGCGTCCGCCCTGCTGCGGGAATTCAAGGGAGACCGGTACGCATTCGGAAGCGGAGTCCTGGGAGGCGCGCCGGGCCGGTACGCCGCGGCCTTCGGCAGGAAGGCGCTGCTCGTCGCGCCTCTCGGATCGGCCTGGTTCCGGCCTCTCCGGGAGCAGATTCTCGCGTCGCTCGAGCGGGCGGGAGTGGAGGTGGCGGAGGAGGTGCAGTCCGCCGCCCCCAACGCTCCCTTCGAGGATGTCCACCGCATCTTCGGGCGCATCCGGGTGCAGAAGCCCGATGTCGTGGTCGCCGCGGGCGGCGGATCCGCGATCGACGCCGTCAAGGCCGCCGCCGTAATGGCCTCGCTTCCCGAGGCCCTCGCCGATCTCGAGGCCTTCTTCGGGGTCGGGCAGGTGACCGAGGTGTGCCGGAAGGCGGGCCGCGAGGTGATGCCGGTGGTCGCCGTCATGTTGACGTCGAGCTCCGGCGCGCATCTGACCAAGTATGCGAACGTCACGGACGTGGCGGCGGGCCAGAAGAAGCTCATCGTGGACGACGCGATCGTCCCGCCGCGCGCCGTCTTCGATTACGACGCCACGGCGACCCAGCCCATGAGCCTGACCCTGGACGGGGGGCTCGACGGGATCGCCCACTGCCTGGAGGTCTACTTCGGGGCGGCGCCCAAGGTCCGCGAACGGATCCGGCAGGTGGCGGAGCCGGGGATCGAGCTCATCGTCCGGGGCTTGATCGAAGCGAAACGGGACGCGGGGAGCGTGGAAGCCCGGACGCAGCTCGGGCTGGGCACGGACCTGGGCGGCTACGCCATCATGATCGGCGGCACGTCGGGGGCGCACCTGTCGAGCTTTTCCCTGGTGGACGTCTTGAGCCACGGCCGGGCCTGCGCCCTGATGAACCCGTATTACACGGTCTTTTTTGCCCCGGCGGTGGAAGAGCAGCTCCGGGTGATCGGCCGCATCTACCGCCGCTACGGCTTCTTGAACGAGGACCCGGACTCCCTGGCCGGCCGGGCGCTCGGGCTTGCGGTGGCCCGCGCGATGGTCGCGTTCAACCGGTTTCTCGACTTTCCCACCCGGCTGCAGGACGTCGAGGGCGTGGGCCCGCAGCACGTCGAGCGTTGTCTTGCCGCGGCGAAAAACCCGCAGCTCGACATGAAGCTTCGCAACATGCCGGTCCCGCTCCACGCGGGGCTCGTGGAGCAGTACATGAGGCCGATCCTCGAGGCGGCCTGGTCGGGCGACTTCGACCGGATCCGGAGCATGTAGGACCGCTTGGAAAAAGCGGCCGAACGGGAAATACGGCCGCGTCCCGGCCTTTGCAGGGGAAAAGGCGCGGCTCGACAATAAACCAAGTCGGAAGGAGAACGACGATGAAGGTCATTTCCATCTGCACCGTGCCCGGCGGGTCCATCCCCGATCCGACGCTCGCGGGGCCGGAGCCGACGCGGCGGGATCCGGCGCGGGACGACGAGGTCGCGGTCGATACCGTCCACGTGGACCGGGGAGGGCGAAGCCGCTTCGTCGCCCACGACAGCGAGCAGATCCTGATCGTCACCACGGGCCGGGGAATCGTCGCCACGGAGCGGGAGGAGCACATCGTGACCGAGGGGGACGTCGTCGTCATTCCGCCGGGACAGGCCCACTGGCGCGGCGCGACCTCGCACGTGGAGTTCGTCCACGCCGTCGTCCCGCCCAGGGACGAGATGCCGCCGATGCCGGAGGAGTAACCTCCTTTCCAAGGAGCCGAGGGAAGATGACCGTCGACCTTCTGTACGGGCGGACCGTCTTGACGGTCCGCCTCCCCGACGGGGTCCGAGCGACGGTGGTCCG
>CAYWOT010000389.1:0-1935 GCA_964459975.1 uncultured bacterium | reverse complement strand
CGATGCGCCCCACCCCCGGAAACGGAAAATGCGGCGCGAACATGAACTCGTGGTCGGCTGCGAGCTGCCGCAGCTTGCGCCGACGCGTCTGAACGCCCTCCTGTTTATCGGAATCCCATGCGATCGTCCAGTCAGGCCTGGCGAGCGAAACGATCGAGCTGTGTGCGATGTCGCCGATATCCAGAAGCTTGTGCCCCTGCGAGTCGATCTCATAGCCGGTGTGTCCCGGTGTATGGCCCGGCAGAGCCACCGGGGTGATTCCGGGCAGGACCGGCCTCCCCGATTCGAAGGTCCGCACTTGTCCTTTGATCGCCGCCACCTCCTTGGCGAGCCCCCGGTTGCTTTGCATGAATGCCCACTCCTTGGCCGACATCCGGATCGTGGCGTTGGGGAAGGCCAGTTGTCCCTGCGCGTTGAGAAGGCCGCCGACATGGTCGGGATGCGAATGCGTGATGAGAATGTCGGTGACGTCGTTGGGCGCAACGTCCGCTTTGGCAAGGCTTTCCGGTAGGATCCCGCGGCCGGCCGGGCCGTAGCCCGTGTCGATGAGGACAAGGTGGTCGGGAATGCGGATCAAGAGCGCGTCTATATCGAGTCGGATCTCATCCGCGCCAGCTTTGTGCAGAACCTCCGCCACGGCTGCCGGCGTCGCATTGAGGCCGAAAATTGTGCCGTTGTTGGGCACCTCCAAGGCGCCGTCGCGCAGCACCGAAACGTCGAACGTACCGAGCTTGAAGCTTTTCGCCGCCGGCGTTATCGATCTGTGCTCCTGAGCGAATGCGCACGGTGCCGCATAGGTGATATAGAGCGCCAGCGTCGCCACGATGCAGCCGTGCAGCAAGGAAAGCATATTCTTTCGCGAGCCGAGTGTCGGCATCATCGAAATTGTCCCGCCATTGTCGGTTCCCGAAACATCGGGTTGATCGCCTTGGTCGATGTTACGAAGTCAAATTCGATGATGGCGCACTCTGCTCGATCGTGTGCGTCTCACCTCGAACTTGATCTGGAGGTACGGTCCGGAGACATGGGTAACACCTCCGGCAAACTTGGAGCACTCCTGAAGGTGCCCGATGCCTTGGAGCGAGTCCTCTCCCACCGACCGGAAGACGCTCTACCTCACCGGCCTGTTCCTCTTCCTGGGGCCAATCGTAGCTCGGATTGTCGATCTGGAGACCCTCTGCAGACGCTTCGGGCGTCGCGGCTTCAAGCGATCCGTGCGGCCGCCGGCGATGCCCATGGACGGACAAGTGCCGCGGAGCGCATGGATGCGCCGGAGCGGCCGGAGCGAGCACACGGACGTGCGAGCGCGAGCCGGTCGACTCCCCCGCCTCCACCAGCCTTCGCACCTCATCACCACAAACCTGCCGAGTTTTCCGTATTCCTCCCGTAAAGTGACCGGGCACCATCGCCTTGAAGATCGGTCACGCCGCCCTGTCGTCATCCGGTGGCCGGATCAGACTAGCGGCCGGTATGCGAGCGCGCGGTGGAGACGCCGGCCCACCTTCATCGTCAGCGGACGCGCCCGGTTCAACACCTTGTATACGCGGTTGCTCCGTCCGATCATCGGCTCCAGGGTCTTGGGGGATTATGGAGGTGATGCGCGACACGACTCAGGCGACCGCACCGGGGCGCCGGGGCAGTTTCCAGCCCGGACGTGGAAAGTGGCAGGTGTAGCCGGACGGGTAGCGCTCGAGATAGTCCTGGTGCTCCGGCTCGGCCTCCCAGAATTCGCCCGCAGGCGAGACGTTCGTCACAACGCGGTCCGGCCACAGGCCGGAAGCGTTGACCTCGTCGATCGTCCGGAGTGCCTCGTCACGCTGCCCCTCGGAAATATAGAAGATCTCCGAGCGGTACGAAGTCCCGGCGTCGTTGCCCTGACGATTCAACGTCGTCGGATCGTGGATCTGGAAGAAGAACTCCAGTAGTTCGCGGTAG
>CAYWOT010000388.1:0-1961 GCA_964459975.1 uncultured bacterium | reverse complement strand
GCAGCCGAGGCGCTTGTCCATCGGAAATCCCGAGATCATCGAAGCCCGTCCCCTCCCACGGAAGGATGGAATCCTCGTCGTCGGAAAACACGAGGGAGAAACGGATCTCGTGATCTGGGGTCCGAAGGAGCGACGGGAATGGACGGTCACCGTCGCCGAAGAGTCGGGAACCGATGCCCAAGAAGCGCGAAGCCTCGCAGCCCTGTTTCCCGATGTACACGTTGCGCAAGCGGGTTCGTCCATCGTCATCGGCGGAATCGTCTGGTCCGAGCGCGACAAGGCGCTTCTGGAGGCTTTCGCGAGGACGCATCGCAAGGTTCATCTGCGCGTGGATCTTCCGCGCGACAGGAAGAAGCTGCTTTCCTACGACCTCAAGATCATCGAACTCAGCAAAGGAGAGACAAGCCATCTCGGCGTCCGGTGGCCGGATACGGTTTCCGCCCGGAGTGCCGTCAGCCATGGAACGGCGGAAGCCACCTCCGTTACGATTCAGTCCGACTTCGAGGCCGGCCTGAATCTGCTCATGGCCGACGGCCGGGCGCGAATCCTCGCGAACCCGAAGCTTGTCTGCGAAAACGGAGGAAACGCCGATTTTCTTGCGGGCGGGGAAATCCCGATCGTGATCGTCACCCCCGAGACGAGAACCGTCGAATGGAAGACCTACGGCATCATCCTTAAGCTGAAACCGACGCTGGAGGAGGGCAACCAGATTCGGACCCGCATCACGGCGGAGATCAGTACCGTCGACCATGGAAGCGGAAGCTCCGACGTTCCGGCACTTCTGACCCGGCGCGTCTCGACGGACTTCATCACGCCGCCGGGCGGAACGGTGATGCTTTCCGGGCTCGTCAAAAGCGAAACGGCCAAAGACGTCGCAAAGGTGCCTCTTCTCGGCCAGATCCCAATCCTCGGCGAGTTGTTCAAGTCACGCAGCTTTCGGGAAAACAGGTCCGAACTGGCCGTCTTCATCACCCCGACGGAAGTCCGCCGGGATTCGGAAAAGGAACTGACCACCTGGGAGCACAAGGCAGTGACGGAAGAACGGGCCATGCGCCTCCGATTACTCGATTAAGGGAGACTGGACGATGCATGTGGATCTTCGCCGATCGCTCCATCAGCAGGTTCTCGGCCTTCTGGATCCCCGCACTTCCGGAAGAGTCTCGGAAAGCGAGGACGTCTTGAAGGAGCGGGCGACGCACTATCTTCGCGCCGAGCTCCGGCGAGCAGCCATATCGTGCGAAGACCGCGAAACCCTCCAGCGCGAAATTCTGGACGAGTTGTTCGCATACGGCCCCATCACCCCGCTCCTTCGCGACCCCCGCGTCACGGAAATCATGGTTAACGGGAAACATTCCATCTACGTAGAAAAAAATGGGAAATTGATTCCCACGGACTTTACGTTCCTGAGCGACGACACGCTCCGAGGCACGATCGACCGGATGGTCTCGCGTGTGAATCGGCGCCTTGACGAGTCCTCACCATTCGTGGACGCACGCCTGGCGGATGGATCGCGAATCAACGCGATCGTTCCCCCCGTTTCGCTTTCGGGTCCATGCCTCACGATCCGGAAATTCCGCCGCGACCCGTTCTCGATGGACGAGCTCATCCGCCTGGGTGCGCTCTCGGACGACGCCGCCACCTACCTTCGGGAAACCGTCATCCGAAAGAGAAACATCATCGTCTCCGGCGGTACCGGGTCCGGCAAAACCACGCTTCTTAACGCCCTTTCGCAATTCATCCCGGAAGACGAACGGATCGTCACCATCGAAGACGCAGCCGAGCTCAAGCTCGCGAAACCCCATGTCATTACGCTGGAGGCCCGTCCCCCCAACATCGAGGGCACGGGGGCCATCACCATCCGGGACCTGGTTCGCAATGCCCTGCGAATGCGGCCCGACCGCATCATCGTGGGAGAATGCCGCGGCGGCGAGGCGCTCGACATGCTCCAGGCCATGAACACG
>CAYWOT010000387.1:0-1962 GCA_964459975.1 uncultured bacterium | reverse complement strand
ACGAAGTTCCTCTCGGTCGGCTGGGAAATGATCCCCATCGGATCGTCGAAATGAAACCCGAGAACCACTGCCCCGCCGACCCGCGTGGAGAGATCCCGGCTTCCGGAGGATCCGCGGCGGGGCGGATGCGCGTGTCGCTGTTCACGGGCAGGGAGCTGAACGCGCACTACGAGCTGGGACTGCTGTCGGGCCTCCTAGGCAGGCCGCTGCACGTCGATCTCATCGGAAGCGACCGGATCGAGCGTTCCGCCCTGGTGCGGAAGGAGAACGTCACCTTCCTGAACTACTTCGGCGACAGGAGCCCGAATGCCTCGATCCTCCGGAAAACGAAGAGGATCGCGAGATATTACTTCCGGATCCTTCGCTATGCGGTCCGGACCGACTCGACCGTATTCCACATCCAGTCGATCAACCGGTTCGCCCTGTTCGACCGGACCCTGTTGATGCTGTTCTACAAGCTGCTCGGCAAGAGGATCGTCTTTACGGCTCACAACATCGACCGGGAGGAACGGGACAAACATAGGCGATGGGGCAATCACCTGTCCCTTTGTCTGCTTTACCGGATCGTGGACCGCCTGATCGTCCACACCGACAAGATGCGCACGCAGCTGATCGAGGAATTCCATGTGCCCGACCGGAAGATCGCGGTGATCCCCCACGGAATCATGGACGTCGTTCCCGAAGCCGGTATGACGCCCGCCGAGGCCAGGAAAAGGCTGGGCGTGGCAGAACGGGAGAAGGTCGTCCTGTTCTTCGGAAAAATCGCTCCCTACAAGGGGCTGGAGTTCCTGATCCAGGCGCTGTCGGAACTGGCGGGGCGACGCGCCGACCTCAAAGCGGTCGTCGCGGGACAGGTCAAGGATTGCGAGGAGTATTGGAACGAGATTCAGGGATTGATCCGAAGCCGCGGATTGAGCGAAACTGTGATCCGCCGCATCCGGTTCATTCCGGACGAAGACATCGAAATGTATTTCAAGGGGGCCGACGTCCTGGTGCTTCCCTACCGGCACATCTTTCAATCCGGAGTCATCTTCCTGGCCTACCGTTTCGGTCTCCCGGTGATCGCGAGCGACGTGGGCTCCCTGAGGGAAGATGTCGTCGAGGGGGCGACCGGCTTCATCTGCCGGCCGGAAGCCCCCGGGGATCTGGCGGTGACGATCGACCGATATTTCGACAGCGATCTGTATCGGCGCCTGCCGGAACATCGCGAGAAGATCGTCCAGTACGCCCGCGACCGATATTCGTGGGAGAAGATCGCGGAAAGGACGTTTTCCCTCTATCAGACCCTTCGGTAGAGCACCAGAGCGAGCGGCGCCGGCGGGGGCGCCGGGCGGGCGAACGGAGGCCGATAAACTTTTGCTACGATATCGCCGAAAGACGAAAGAAAACCGGAGGCAAACCGCAACGGGGACCCCGGAGGACGGCGACAGATGAACCCATTCGACCGGACCATCCTGCTCTTCCTGAACCAGTTCGCGCACCAATCGTGGTTTTTCGACCTCGCGGTGGCGCAGGCGGTCGGGAACAACCTCTTCAAGGGCGGCCTGCTCATCGCCGTTCTCTGGGGGCTCTGGTTCACCGGGGGGGAGCAGGAACGGGAACGGATCCGGAAGCTCATCCTGGTGACTTTCGTCGGAACGTTCGCCGGTCTGTTTGTGACGAGGGTCCTGGTGCACGTCCTGCCGTTCCGGCCGAGGCCGATCCACAATCCGGATCTGCCGTTCGTGTTGCCCTACGGTGTCTCGATCAAGAGTCTGGCGGAACACGCGATGTCGTTCCCGAGCGACCATGCGACGATGTTTTTCGGACTGGCCACCGGGATCTTTCTGATCTCGCGCCGGCTCGGTGTCTTTTTCTACTTCTACATCTACCTCGATACGGGACTGCTGCGGATATACCAGGGGTACCACTAACCTACCGACAACATTCCCGGCCCGATGAACGCCGCCGCTCCGCTCGCGG
>CAYWOT010000386.1:0-1971 GCA_964459975.1 uncultured bacterium | reverse complement strand
GCCATGTGGTAGGCGAGGAGCTAAAGCGGCACGACCTCGACGATGGGCCGGGCGTACTGCCCGCACTCGGGAATGAGGAAGGCGTCCTCGGCCTTCTCCGCGAGATCCGTGTCCCCGTCCGTGCCGACCGCGATCACCCGGCCTCCCCGGGTGCGGGCCTCCTCGAGGTTCGACAGCGTCTTCTCGTACGAATCCCCTTTGGAGCAGAGCACCAGCACCGGCATCCGCTCGTCGATGAGCGCGATCGGGCCGTGCTTCATCTCGCCGGCCGGGTACCCTTCCGCGTGGACGTAGGAGATCTCCTTGAGTTTCAGCGCCCCCTCCAGCGCGATCGGGTAGGAGACGCCGCGGCCCAGGTACAGGAAATCCTGGACGTCCTTGTACTTGCGGGCCAGCGCCGCGATCTCCTCTTCCCGGGAAAGGATCCCCTCGATCCGTCGCACGACGTCGGCGATCTCCAGCAGGTGGCCGGCGACCTCCTCCGCGGGCAGCACCCCGCGCTTCTTGGCCAGGTGCAGCGCGAGCAGGTACAGCGCGGCGAGCTGCGTCGTGAAGGCTTTGGTCGAGGCCACGCCGATCTCGGGACCGGCGCGAGTGTAAACGACGCCGTCGGACTCCCGGGCAATGCTGGAGGCGACGACGTTGCAGATCGAAACCGCCGCCGCGCCCTTGGCGCGGGCCTCGCGAAGGCCGGCCAGCGTGTCGGCCGTCTCGCCCGACTGGGAGATCGCGATGCACAGCGTCCCGTCCTCCACCACCGGGTTGCGGTAGCGGTACTCGGAGCCCAGGTCCACTTCGACGGGGAGACGGGCCAGCCCCTCGATCATGAACTTCCCGACCAGCCCCGCGTGCCAGGAGGTCCCGCAGGCGATGACGAGCACCTTCCGCAGCGTAGCCAGCGCCGCGTCAGGCAGGGGCAGCGTCTCGAAGAAGAGCTCGCCGCTCTCGGGGATCGTCGTACCGGCCAGGGTGTCGAGGATGGCACGGGGCTGCTCGTGGATCTCCTTGAGCATGAAGTGGCGGAAGCCGCCCTTTTCCGCCATGACCGGCGACCAGTCGATGTACTGGGGCTTGAGCTCCCGCGGCTTCCCGAGGAAGTCGGTCACGCGCACCGACCCGTCGTCGCCGGCGACGATCATCTCCCCGTCCTCGAGGAAGCGCGCGTTGCGCGTATGGGACAGGAGCGGCGGCAGGTCCGACGCCAGGAAGACCTCCCCTTTTCCCAGCCCCACGACCATCGGGCAGTTGAGCCGTGCGCCCACGATCCGTCCCGGCTCGTTCTCGGAGATCGCCAGGAAGGCGTACGATCCCTGCAGCTCGGCCACCGTTCGCCGGACCGCCTCCTCGAGGGACAGGCCGGAGGCGACGTGGCCGTCGACCAGGTGGGAGATCACTTCCGTGTCGGTCTCGGAGACGAACCGGCGCCCGGCGGCCGAAATCTTCTCCTTGAGCGTCCGGTGGTTCTCGACGATCCCGTTGTGGACCACCGCGACCGCGCCGACCTTGTGCGGATGGGCGTTCGTGTCGGAGGGCCGGCCGTGCGTGGCCCACCGCGTGTGCCCCACCCCGCAGCTCCCCGCGACCGGCTCCCGGAGGACCAGGTCCATGAGCCGCGTGATCTTCCCCTCGCTTTTCCGGACCGCGATCCGGCCGCCGTCGAGAATGGCGACCCCCGCCGAATCGTATCCGCGGTACTCCAGCCGGCGCAGGCCGTCGAGGAGGATCTCCCCGCACGCCTTGGGGCCCGTGTATCCGACGATCCCGCACACGCTATTTCTTCCCTGTGAGCGGCGGAACCGCGAGCCCCGCCTTGCGCAGGAGCTCCGGCATCCGCCGGATCACCCACTCCTCGATCACCTTCTGCTCCACCCGGGAGAGGGCGAGCGCGTACGGAGGGACGTCCCGGGTGACGGTCGTGCCCGCGCCGATCAGGGCCCCCTGCCCGATCGTGACCGGAGCGACGAACTGCGT
>CAYWOT010000385.1:0-1998 GCA_964459975.1 uncultured bacterium | reverse complement strand
GAACCACGCCGGACGACGAGCGGAACCGCCGGTTATGCTCCGGGCTGCCGCGGTACAGGGACTCGCCCGCGAGGACGACGTCCCCGGAGTCGGGGCGCCTCTCGCCCCGGAGGATCTGCATCAGGAGCGTTTTCCCGCAGGACGGGGGGCCGGTCACGACCCACATCTGTCCGTCGCCGGCCGCGAAGGTCAGCCCTTCCCAGAGTGTCCGCCCTCTCGAGACGACGCCGACGCGGAACGCCTCAAGCATCTCTCGTCGCGTCGCGCGCCGCCACGTCGAAGCCTCCGGACATCAGCTTCCGGATCTCGTCGAGATGCTGCACTTTCATCCGCTCGCGGAGGGCGTCCTCCCAATTCGGCAGCGCCAACAGATCCTGATACGACTGGCGAACCGTGGAGAGGATCACGCCTCCGAGGAAGACGTGCGTGATGATCGTCAGATTGCTTCGGCCGCCGTCCTCGGTCTGGACGTGGTAGACCTGCCCCCTGTACCGAAGGTTGTGATTGAACCCCGAGAGCATCCGGACTTGCGGCGACGTCATTCCCCGACTCCTCACGCCCGCTGCGGAAAGCGGCGGACCGGCCCCTATCATCGTCTCCGTCCGTCACGGCGATTGCAAGGGGGAAGTTGCGGCCACCTAGAGGACCACCTTCTCCACGGCTCCCATCGGCGCTCCCAGGAACGGTTCGCCGACGCCGCGGAAGCGCTCCGGGTCGTCGGTCACGAGAAAGGAGACCTCGGTATCGCGTCCCTCCCGCCGCATCCCGGCCTCCGAAAGCAGGATCTCGACCACCCGTGCCGCCTCCTCTCCGGAGTCGATGAGGGTCATGGCGCCGCCCAGGAACTCGCCGATCGCGCCTTTGAGCACCGGATAATGCGTGCACCCGAGAATCAGGGCGTCGGGCGGCTCCGACCGATACGGCGCGAGGTATTCGGCGATGACGGCGCGGGTCACCGGGGTGTCCACCCATCCTTCCTCCGCGAGGGATACCAGGAGGGGACACGGCCTGCTCACGACACGGGCGGAGGGGAGGGCCCGCAGCAGCGCCCGCTCGTACGCCCCCGAACGGATCGTCCCCGCCGTCCCGATCACGCCGAACCGTTCCCGCTTCGGCAGGGCGGCGGCGCGGCGCACGCAGGGATCCACCATCCCCACGACGGGGATCCTGTAGATCTTCTTGAGGACGGGCAGCGCCAGCGAGGAGGCGGTGTTGCAGGCCACGACGAGCATCTTGATGTCGTGGCGGGTGACGAGATGGTTGGCAACGTCGATCGAGTACCGCGTGACGGTCTCGGCAGATTTCGCGCCGTAGGGAACCCGCGCCGTGTCGCCGAAATAGAGGAACCGCTCGCCGGGGAGCGCCCGCGCCACCTCCCGCAGGACGGTCAGGCCCCCCACTCCCGAATCGAACACGCCGATGGGCCTGTCCAAGCCCCTCCCCTAATTCTTTGATTTTCCTACCTTAAGACGCTATCGTATCCTTGTCAACCGACCGGGCTTCGCGCCCGGGAGAAGGAGGCAATGCGTGCGAGCCATCATCGATTTTCTGATCAACGCGCGGATCGTGGATTTCGCGTCCGACCCGCGGGTCATCGTCGCCGCGGCCGTGCTGTTCGTGGTCGCGCTGTTCCTGAGGTGGAAGGCGGTCGCCCTTTCCCTCTTCGCAGCGGGGGCACTGGTGGCCGTGGCCGAACGCTCGCAGCTGGCCGAGGGAAACACGGCGATGGACCAGAACATGCTGATGTTCGCCATCGGCTCCCTGGCGGTCATCGTCGTCCTGATCTACTTCCTCTTCATCCGGGGGGACTGAACGATCGACCGCGTCGGGTTCACCACCACCATCCCGGTCGAGGTGCTGTACGCCGGCGGGCGGACCCCCGTCGACCTCAACAACCTCTTCATCACGTCCTCCGCCCCGCAGGAGTATGTCCGTCTCGCCGAATCGGAAGGCTTCCCCCGCAACAGCTGCGGATGGATCAAGGGAATCTACGGCGTG
>CAYWOT010000384.1:0-2008 GCA_964459975.1 uncultured bacterium | reverse complement strand
CACCTTCTCCCGGCTCGTCAGCGTCCCCGTGAGCTCCATCAGGCGGTCGGCGAGGGTGGATTTCCCGTGATCGATATGGGCGATGATGGAAAAATTTCGGATGGCTTCGATGCGCATTCCTACCACGTGCCGGAACTTCCGATCGTTTCGCGGAAGAATGACAACGTCTGGGCGAGTCCTTCCTCCAGTGACGTCTCAGGATACCACCCGAGTTCCTCCAGCGCCAGAAGGTTTTCCAGGCACGACCGCCGCTGCTCCCCGGCCATCGGGGGCCCGTGGATCTCCGTCTGGGCACTCCCGGCCAGGCTCCGGATCGTCCCGAAAATCGTGTTCACGCTGGTCTCCACCCCCGTCCCGATGTTGACGGAGGCGCCGTCGCCCCGCTCGAGGGCGGCCAGGTTCGCGCGGACGACGTCGTCCACGAACACGTAGTCGCGCGTTTGTTCCCCGTCCCCGTTGATGATCGCCGTCTGCCCTTTCAGGAGGCGCTCGCAGAAGATGGCGACGACGCCGGCTTCGCCATGCGGGTCCTGCCTCGGCCCGTATACGTTCGAATACCGGAGGGCGGTGAAGGCCAGGCCGTATTCGACGCGGAAGAAATGCAGATAGAGCTCGGCTGCGATCTTCGCGGCGCCGTAAGGGCTGACCGGGCGGGTGGGATGACTCTCCGGAGCGGGAAAGACCTGCTGCTCCCCGTACCCCGCTCCTCCCGATGACGCGAACAAGACCTTCCGGACGCCGTTTCGCCTGCACGATTCGAGAAGCCGGATCGTGCCCAGAACGTTCACCTGTGCGTCGAACATCGGATCGGCGACCGACGCCCGTACGTTGATCTGGGCGGCGTGGTGATTGACCACCTCGGGACGGAACGTTCGGATCACCTCGTCGGTCGTGTCCGACCCGATATCGCACAGGACGAACCGGGCGGCGGGCGGCACGTTCTCCTTCCTGCCGGACGAGAGGTTGTCGACCACGAGAATTTCGTGGCCGGCCGCCACGTACGCGTCGGCGATGTTCGAGCCGATGAAACCGGCGCCCCCGGTCACCACGATCTTCATCGCGAATCTCCTCCTTTCGTCCTCGTCGCCAGAAACGCGCGGACGGCATCCTCCCAGCGTCTCGGCGCGGTACCCGTGGCCGCCCGGTACTTCTTTTTGCTGAGGACAGCGTAGGCGGGACGCGGCGCAGGGTAGCGATCGCGCGGCAGCTCCGACGCCCGGATCGCCGTCAGGCGCGCCTCCCCCTTTCCGGCGTGCAGAAGGAGGAAACGGGCGTACCGAAAGAAGGTCGTTTCGCCTTCGTTCGAAAAGTGAACCGTGCCGCGGAACCCGGCTCTCAGCAGCCGCCCCGTCGCCTCGGCCAGGTCCACGGCGTACGTCGGACACCCGGTCTGGTCGCAGACCACCCGCAGTTCCTCGCCCCGCTCCGCCCGGTCGAGAATCGAAGAGACGAAGCTGGCCCCCCGGGATCCGAACAGCCATTGGGTGCGGATCAGCAGGAATTCGGGCTGCACCTCCCGAAGCGCCTCTTCGCCTCCGAGCTTGCTCCTTCCGTAGGCCGAGAGGGGTCCGGTCGGGTCGTCCTCGACGTAGGGCCGCCCCGCGGCGCCATCGAAGACGTAGTCCGTGCCGTATGCGACGAGCACGGCCCGATGCGCGCGGCACGCCAGGGCGACGTTTCGCGTGCCCGCCGCGTTGATCGCGAAGGCCGCTTCCTCCTCGGTTTCGGCGCGGTCCACCGCAGTATAGGCGGCGCAATGGACGACGACGTCGGGGGCGAAACTCCCGACCACCCGCATGCATTCCTCGCGGCTCGTCACGTCGCAGTCGCCCCGGTCGGTCGCCAGGATCTCGCCCGTGGGCGAAAAGACCCGCGCGATCTCGCTCCCGAGCAGGCCGTCCGCCCCGGCGATCAACAGCCTCCGTTGGGTTGCGACATCCGTCGCTCGCTCCATTGGCACCCGCCTTCGCCGCGTCCGGCCTTTTACATCCCGACGGTCCCGATTCCG
>CAYWOT010000383.1:0-2020 GCA_964459975.1 uncultured bacterium | reverse complement strand
GCTTCTCTCTCTCCCCCAAGGCGCGTCCCGGCACGTACCCCTGGCCGCTTTCCCTCTCCGCGCGCCCCCTGTAAATCACGCCGGCCCGCAGGCCCGACACCGGATGTCGCGAATCGCCGGATGCCGGGATCCTCACAATGATCGGTTACGCTTTGAACAAACCCATTTCTTCCACGATCGACTGTACTTGGTCATCCGTAATCCAATCATGTTCGAGGAGGATCTCGTCGAGGCGTCTGTGCGGCCTGCCGGCCACGTCCTCCTCCATTTGCTCCGCGAGCGCGGCTTGGACCTTTTCAAGCGTCACATACTTTCGCCGAACCGCAATGCTCCCGAAGCGATAGACTTCCCGGTCGGGGACGGAGTTCCGGTCTTTCGCTTCCATAATTGCCCCCTAGTCAAAGGAATCGCCACACCGGTCTTCCCATCATAGCCGAAACATTCGCCACGGCGCTCCGCGAACCGGGAATCCTCCCCCACGAGGACCGGGAGCGTTTTCCGGGAACGCCGTGTACCAGGGTGCGCTTCCCCTCTCGCCCATTTGATATCCCGGCGGAGTGGACAGATTGGAGACGAATTGCGATCGCACGAAAGAGGAATGCAGCGGTTGTCCCGTATCGGTCCGGCGGATCATGGCGGCGACGCCCTCCCGGGGCCTCGTGAACAGCGTGACTGCCTGACGGAGGCACAAGGGGGAAGTAGGCTCAACACCCGCGCGCTACGGCGGCAGCAAGGGTGTACGGGACGGACCGCGAAGCTGATCTAGGCTTTCGCGACAGCATTGCGAGACGCGGAACCTCTCTCGAACACCGACGTTGAAATTGCACAAAACCCGGCCATCATCGTGCGTCTGACGCGACACGCGCAACGTCGTGCTCTCTGCGGTTTTCTCTGTATTCCATCGGCGTGGAGTTTTGTCACGACGATTACGAAAGGACGCCGGGCACCTTCTTTGGTGGGTTCAGGCGAATGCGAACGCCAGCGAAACCGGTCGAGGTTAAGATGCCCCAAACCCCGATTCTTGGACATTCCTAAAGCTCCGATCCTAGGCAAAGGTGGTCCTCACGAAGGAGGACGAGATGCACGAGGCCCGGTTCAGCGAGGGACAGATCACGTATGCCCTGAAGCAGGTGGAGTCGGGAAAGCTGGTCGGGGAGGTTTGCCGGCAGATCGGGGTCCCTGTCTGGGAGCAGAAAATAGCGTCCGGACGTATTGACAACCTGTTTCCGGAGTATAATCCACAAACCATAATCGTTACTAGTTAACGAATCCGACGGCCCAGGGAACTCGCCTTGGGAAGGAGGAAGGAGAAAATGAAGGCGTCTGCGATTGGAATTGTTTCGGCGGCGATTCTTGCGGTTGTGGCAGGCGCCGGTCTCGGAATCGCTCACGCGGAAGCAACTTGTACCGAAAAACCAGCGGCAGCCGTCGAAGGCCAGGAGATGCTCAGGGTAGCCTTTTTATCCGACTATCATGTGGCTGGCCCGATTGCGGACGGAGAACAGCCTGAAGGGAGCAAAGCGGATTCCTCCCACAAACTCCAAAAACCGGCAGCAACGCTCGAAAACCACAGCGTGGACGAAGAAGATGGTATGACAAATTCGCATGTCATCACGGGCCCGATTTCAGCCGGGAAATTGCCTGAAGGGAGCGACGCAATTTCCTCTCACGACGTCCAAGTAATCGACCGCGACGGGGCTACATTCGACGTGTCCCGGGGGTACGAATACGGCCCTGATTGAAACCGTTTGAAATGGGGTGTGCTTATCCGGGCACCTTTGTTGAGGTGCCCGGATTTTTTGTTTCATACACTTGGAATGGGCACGCCTGAAGATAGCGAAACAGGGAAGTCCAGCGAGGGCCGCCGCCGGAATCTCTGAATGCCCATTCAGCGCACATAATGGGCACACTCTGCAAATTTGTTGCAAAAAAGGGGCTACGGTTGCCCGTAACCCCTTGAAATAGTTGGTAGCGGGGGTTGGATTTGAACCAACGACCTTCGGGTTATGAGCCCGACGAG
>CAYWOT010000382.1:0-2027 GCA_964459975.1 uncultured bacterium | reverse complement strand
GCCACACTTGGATGTCCCGCTATCCCGCGATGCGCGGACCTGCCTCGATGGATGGGCACGGGGCGAGTTTCCGGAAGACGCGGCAAGAAGATGGAGAGGAAACTCAAAGACTCCGTACAATGGTAGAAAACGAGGAGGTGCCCGACGAATGGGCTGGTATGAAGCGCTCAGGGATGCGGTCGGCGTGGCGGATCAACTTCGGAATACTGAAATGCGCAAGAAGCTGGTGGCTGTGGAGATGGAATGCGTGAAACTCGCGGAAGACAACGCTTGTCTTCGACAGCAACTTCTGGACCTCCGCGAAAAACAACAATTTCATGAAACCATGGAATTTCGCGACAATGTCTATTGGCGACGGTTGGAAGACGGTACGCACGAAGGTCCGTATTGCCCAAAGTGTCGTGACGGGGCGCAGAAGAACACGAGAATGCAGGAACGGCCGGACGATCACTATTGGCGTTGCAAAGTGTGCTCCTGCTCGGTAGAAAAACCGGGACCCGATCCTGCGAGTCGAACGGTCAAGGACCTGGTCGACGGGAACGTACCTTAAGCTGCCGGCGGCCTCAAACTGGGGTCCGACCCCGCATCGGGACCGCTTCGTTCGTCCAACTCTCCCGACATCGTGCCTCCGCCGTGCCTTAAAAAAAAGCCGGCGAAAGGCGATCCTGTCCCCCTTCGAAATTGGATAGGGGACGTCTCCGAACCGCTTCCGTTCGAGATCGGAATTTCCTTGCGTACTCTCGCCGCGGTCCGGTCCGGCGAGGGGCAGCGTGCAATCAACGCAAGCCGGGTACGTCGAAGTGCCGGATCGCGCCGAGCGCCTTGGCAAGTTCGGGGCGGAAATCGGGATGTGCGATGGAAATCAACGCATTGCCTCTTTCGCGGAGCGTCATTCCATGAAGATTGACGGCTCCGTATTCCGTGATCATCCAATGAACGTGTCCGCGGGTGGTGACCACGCCTCCCCCGGGGGAAAGCTCGGGAACGATCCGCGAAACCTTTCCTCCGGCCGCCGTGGAGCGAAAGGCCAGGATCGGTTTGCCCCCTCGGGAAAGCGCCGCCCCGTGGATGAAGTCCATCTGGCCGCCGATTCCCGAATAGATGCGGTGGCCGATCGAGTCGGCGCACACCTGTCCCGTCAGGTCCACCTGCAGGCACGAGTTGATCGCCACGACCTTGTCATTCTGCCGGATCAGCGAGGTGTCGTTCGTGCGGTCGCAGGGATGGAATTCCACCAGCGAGTTGTCGTGGACGAAACGGAAGACCTTCTTCGTGCCGCTGACGAAACTCGTGACGATGCGGTGCCGATGAACGTTCTTGAACCGGTTCGTGACCGCGCCGGCCTCGAACAGCTCCACCACGCGATCGGAGAACATCTCGGTGTGAATCCCCAGGTCCCGCTTCTCGCGCAAGCGGAGCAGCGCCGCATCCGGAATCGCTCCGATGCCCATCTGCAGCGTCGAACCGTCCTCGACCAGCTCGGCGATGATTTCGCCGATGCGTGCTTCCACCTCCGTCTCCGGCTCGGGGGCCTGTTCGATGAGGGGGCGATCCGTATGGATGAAGGCGTCGATCCGCTCGAACGGCACCACCGTGTTTCCATGGGAACGCGGCATCTGATCATTGACTTCGGCGATGACGATGCGGGCGGAATCGGCGGCCGCCTTGGCCGTATCCACGGATGTTCCGAGAGTGCAGCAACCGTGCACGTCGGGTGGGGAGATCTGCAGGAGAGCCGCGTCCAGACGGATTCGTCCGGACTGAAATAAAGCCGGGATATCCGAAAGAAAGATGGGGATGCAGTCCGCGCGTCCTTCCTCGATCGGCTTTCGGAGATCCGGGCCGGTGAACAGCGAAATGGAGAAGAAACGCCCCTCGCAGCCGGGCCCGACGAACGGCGTCTCCCCGGACGTGTGCATGTGGTAAAGACGCACGCCTTCCAGTTCCTTGCGCCGAACCATCGCCTTGAGCAACGGGGTCGGGGTGGCGGCGGCGCGGAGGAGCCGCCGCCTGACGGGCGCGGGGCC
>CAYWOT010000381.1:0-2035 GCA_964459975.1 uncultured bacterium | reverse complement strand
CGTCGCTTCCGTACTGCGACCCCTGATCCGAATGAACGATGACCGGCTGCTCGGGACGCCGTCGCCAGACAGCCATCAAAAGGGCGTCCAAGACCAACTCTCGCGTCAGCGCCGGCTTCATCGACCAGCCGACGACGATCCGGTATCCCCGGATCGCCCGCAGGCTGTGGATCCGCATGAGACGCGCCACGCGATGCCTGCCGCAGTTCTCTCCGTCTTCCCGAAGATCCCGACGAATCCGGGGACTGCCGTACACGCCGTCGCTGGCCTGGTACGACGTCCGGATCTTCCCCAGAAGCCGATCGTCCTCCACTGCCCGTTGCGACTTCGGTGTCTTCATCCATGCATAAAATCCGCTGCGGTGCATCCTCAAGACCCGGCACATCGTCGAAAGCCGAAACTCCCGACGGTGCGCCGCCTTGAGCTCCGCCTTCAGCCGGGCATTCTCCGCGCGAAGGTCCTCCTGCGCCACCAGGCGAGGGGTCTTGCCAGTTCCCTTGAGCCACTTGTACAGGGAGTACGTACTCACTCCGAGGCGCTTGGCGACTTCGCTGACCGGATACCCCCGCTCCGTCACCTGTCGGACTGCTTCTGCTCGGAACTCTGCCGTGTACCGCTTGCTCGACATGGACACCTCCTGGGACCCTCATTATTACCCAATCAGGTGTCTACAAAACCAGGGGAAGTCCACTTTATCCCGGCGACGGTATACGACAACCCGACGCTTGTCCAAAACGACCCGCTCTATCTCCAGCGGCTCATGATGCTCCCGGAGATCGAGCGCCTGCGGCTCCTGCACGGGATCTGGGACGCCTTCGAGGGCCAGGCGTTCCCGGAACTCAACCGCGAGATCCACGGCGCCCGCGACTTCGAGGTCCCGCCGGAATGGGAGAAGTTCCGGGCCTTCGACTGGGGGTATGCGAAGCCGTTCTCCGTCGGATGGTACGCCGTGGACTTCGACGGGAACCTGTGGCGGTACGCCGAGTGGTACGGCGGCAAGAAGGACGAGGGACACAACTCCTGGGACTTCGGCCTGAAGATGACCGCGACGGAGATCGCCCGGGGGATCAAGGAGCGCGAGCGGGAGATGCGGTTGGGGAGAATCCGCCCCGGCCCGGCCGATCCCGCGATCTGGTCCCGCCGTCCGGGCAAGGACGGCACCTTGGGGATTTCGGTCGCCGACGAGATGGCGCAGGAGGGCGTGCACTGGATCAAGGCGGACAACGACCGGGTCCTGGGCCGCCAGCAGGTCCACCACCGGCTCAAGGTCGATGAAAAGGGCAAGCCCGGGTTGTATGTGTTTGACTCCTGCGAGCATTGGTGGCGAACGATGCCGTCCATTCGGGAATACGAGAAGAACCCGGAAGACGTGGAAACGAAGGCCGAAGACCACCAGTACGACGAGACGCGGTACGCCTGCATGCATAAGCCGACTCGTCCGCACAGGGAAACGCCGGCGGATCTGGGTTCATTCCAGGCAGAGCACAGGAAGATGATCCGGGCCCGTCAACAAGCGGCCCGGTATGGAATGTCGATCATGGAGGCATACCAGAGGACAAGGTAGCTGTTGTCGACGTTTCCCGGGTTGATTGTTGCTCCACCGGTCAGTTATCGCTCGGAGTAGGTCTTTTTCTCGGTTCCCGTCCACACGTCGAAACTCACGCTGCCGGGCTCTTTGCCGTTTCGGTCTTCGTCTTCCCGGTAAAAGACTAAAAAGGTCATCTGCTTTATTCCCTATCAAATCCGGAGAGGTATCCTGACCTGTCAGCAGACTGCCGCCCCGACTCCACCTGCTTCAGGGCATACGTGATCTGCTCCTCGCTGAACCGCGCCTTGCGCATCTCGTCCTCCTTCGCGAGGACCGCGTTTGCCGAAGATTATAACTTTAGGAATGTCCAGGAATCGGGGTTTGGGTCGGCGACATCCTCGTTCTGCCGGAAAACCTCGACCGCCTCCTCTCCGTTCCGGCAACATCCCCCGCAGAGGTACCGGACGAGTGAGGGAACGCACATAGAGTCTTGGGCCGTTCCATTAG
>CAYWOT010000380.1:0-2039 GCA_964459975.1 uncultured bacterium | reverse complement strand
GGCGGCGTTCCCCGAGATCGACACCGACGGCAGGAGGGCGGTCCTCGCACTCGGCAACGAGGCTGCGGCCGTGCTGGAGATCGTCGAACGGAACGAAACCGCGCGAAAGAATGCCGTGACGGACGGGCTCACCGGCCTCGCGAACCACCGGGCGTTTTACCAGGCCCTTCGGAGGGAGACGGCGCGCGCGAACCGATACGGGCACCGGGTGTCGCTCCTCATGATCGACGTCGACGATTTCAAGGGCTTCAACGACCGGTACGGGCACCTGGCCGGAGATGACGCTCTCCAGAAGATCGCCGAACTGCTCACGGGATGCGTCCGCGCCAACGACGTCGTGGCGCGCTACGGCGGGGAGGAGTTCGCGGTCATTCTGCCGGAGTCGACCCCCGGCGGCGCACGGAGGCTGGCCGAACGGATCAGGAACGCGGTCGAACGCCACCGGTTCCTCGAAACCTCCGACATCGGCGGCCGTCTTACGGTGAGCGTCGGCATCTACTCAACGAACCGGGCCCATGCCGGCGAGGAACGGATGGTACGATTCGCGGACGAGGCGGCCTACCTCGCGAAGCAATCGGGCAAAAATCGCGTCGTCGTGAAAGATGATGCTTGATCGGACGGAATTCGAGCGGGAGGAAGCGGGCCGGCTTGCGCCGTATGCCGTCCGGAGCGGGCATTCCCGAGGCCGGAAATACCCGGAACCCGAAGATCCGTTCCGCTCGGCCTTCCAGCGCGACCGGGACCGCGTCATTCACTCGGCCGCGTTCCGCCGTCTCGAATACAAGACGCAGGTCTTCGTAAACCACGAAGGGGACCATTATCGGACGCGCCTCACGCATACGATCGAAGTCTCCCAGATCGCGCGTTCCATCTCGCGAGCCCTTCGCCTGAACGAGGACCTCACGGAGGCGATCGTGCTCGCGCACGACCTGGGCCATACGCCTTTCGGACATGCGGGCGAACGGATGATGGACCAGCTCATGGAAGGGGAGGGGGGCTTCGAACACAACCTCCAGAGCCTCCGCGTCGTCGAGGTTCTGGAGAAGCGGTATCCCGACTTCGACGGACTGAACCTTTCGTTCGAGGTCCGGGAAGGGATCTGCAAACACAGCTCCCAGTACGACGCGCCGCCTCCGATTCCGGAATTCCAGGATCCGGGCCATCCCACGCTTGAGGCGCAGGTCGCCGACATAGCCGATGAGATCGCCTACAGCAGCCACGACGTCGACGACGGCCTCCGGTCGGGCATGCTCACCCCGTCGGGCCTGGAGTCCGTTGAACTGTGGCGCGAGGCGGTCCAAGCCGTCCCGGAGAAATACCATGCATTGGATGAGGATGTCCTGAAATCCCGTGCGATATCATTCATGATTTCATCTCTAGTGGGGGACCTCATCCGCAATTCTGACCGCTTGCTTGAGCAATACAGCGTCCGCGCGCCCGACGAAGGGCGAAAGACCCGTGAACGTTGTATTGCGTTCGGTGCTGAGATGCGCGATAAGAATGCGTCCTTGAAGGCGTTCCTCCTAAAGGAGCTGTACGCGAACTACCGGGTCATCCGGATGGAGCAAAAGGCCCGCCGCATTATCGGCGATCTCTTTCGGTCCTATTGCGAGAGGCCGGCCCAACTGCCTCCACATGTTTTCGCCCGCCTCCCTCAGGACGGGACGAAGCGGGTGGTATGTGACTATATCGCGGGAATGACGGACCGGTACGCCACGGAGGATTACCAGAAGATGTTCGATCCGATGAAGAAAGTATAAGAAAAGGATCTCGATGCCGACCAAACGCCCGCTCCAGAAAGCCTTCAAGACGGCGGTCGAGCGCAATTTCGATCAGAGCGCATCGATCTATGACGAGTTCGAGAAGAAACACCACTTGTTCGAGACGCTTACGCGCAAATTGTGCGAGCTCAACGAGCCCTTCGAGCCCAAACGGGTTCTCGATGTCGGCTGCGGCACCGGAATTTCCACCCTGTGCATCTCCAGGTCCCTGAAAAGGGCTCCCACGATCTTCGCAATCGACATCTCCGAGCCGATGCT
>CAYWOT010000379.1:0-2052 GCA_964459975.1 uncultured bacterium | reverse complement strand
GGCGATGCCCAGGTACTAGGCCGTCTTCACCGCGATCCGGTTGAAGGCGGGGGCCGCGACGACGCCGCCGTACACCTCCCCCTTGGGCTCGTCGATCACGACCAAGATGAGCAGCTCGGGGTCATGCAGCGGCAGGAAGCCGACGAAGGAGCCGATCCGTTTCCGGGGCGAGTACCGGCCGGTCCCCACGTCGACCTTCTGCGCGGTGCCGGTCTTCCCGCCCACGAGGAACCCCTTGATGCGGGCCTGGGCGCCGGTGCCGTCCTCCTGGACCACCCGTCCGAGGATCTCCCGGATCTGGGCGGAGGTCCTGGGGGAGATCGTCCGCCGCAGCACCTTGGGCTCCGCCCGGTAGACCACCCGTCCCTCGGGATCGGTGATCTCCTTGACGAGGTACGGCTTCATCATCTTGCCGCCGTTGACCACCGACGTCATGGCGCTGGCGAGCTGCAGGGGCGTCACGGCGATCCCCTGGCCGAAGGCGACGGTCGCGCGGCGCACCTTGGTGAATTGCCTCCGCGACGGCACGATGCCCCGGGACTCGCCTTTGAGCTCGACGCCGGTCTTGGTCCCGAACCCGAAGGTGCGGATCATGTCGTACCAGCGGTCCGGGTCCATCCGCTCGCTGACCTTGATCATCCCGATATTGCTGGAAAACTTGATCACGTCGGGGACGGTGAGGACGCCGTATTTGTGGGTGTCGTGGAACGTGCGGCCGGCGTACCGGTACCGGCCGTTCTCGCAGAAGAAGGTGTCTTTCAGGCCCACGGCGCCCAGCTCCAGCGCGGAGGCCATCGTGAAGACCTTGAAGGTGGAGCCGGGCTCGATCGAGTCGGTGATCACCCGGTCCTTCCGGGCCAGAGGACGGCTGCCGTCGGGCGTGTTCGGGTTGAAGGTCGGCAGGCTCGCCATCGCGAGGATCTCGCCCGTCTTGGGACGCATCACCACGGCCATCCCGCCGCGGGCGTCGTATTTCCGGACCGCGTCGCGAAGCTCGGTCTGCGCGACGTACTGGATGTTCCGGTCGAGGGTCAGCGTCACCGAGTGCCCGGCGGAGTTGACGCGGATCCGCGAATCGGCCGGGACGATCAGGCGTCCCCGCGCGTCGCGCTCGGCGACGAGATACGCGTTCTCCCCACGCAGATACTTGTCGAGCGACAGCTCGATGCCCTCGATGCCGACGCTGTCGACGTCGGTCAGCCCGATGACCGCGGAGGCGAGCTCCCGGTTCGGGTAGAAGCGCTTCGGCTCCTCGACCGTGCCGATGCCGTCCGCGCTCCGGGCCCCCTTCGCCCGGATCAGCCTCGTGCGCACCTCGCGGACGATGTCGTCGGCGGTCGAGGCCGGCATCTGCCGCTCGACCCAGAGGAAACTGCGGCCCGACGCCAGGGCCTTTCGCAGCGCGGCGCGGGAGCGGGAGAGCCTGCGCGCGAGGATGTCGGCGACGAGATCGGGGGCGCCCAGCTTGGCCGGCTGGACGAAGATCGACTTCGTGGCCAGGCTGACGGCGAACTCGCTCCCGGTGCGGTCGAGGATCATGCCCCGCTTCGGGAGAAGGGGGATCCGCACGGCGTACTGCCTGGCGCCGCGCTCCCGGATCCCCTTGACGCCCAGGACCTGGATGTGAAACGCCCGGAACACGATGAGACAGTAGACCCCGGCGAGGACACCCAGGATGATCCGGGCGCGTGGATTCATTTCACCCGGACGATGCGGTCCGTCTTCGGGTCCACCATGCCGAGCTGATCCCGGGCGATCGCCTCGATGCGCGCGGGACTCTTGAGCGTCAGGATCTCCGTGTTGAGCAGGGCCTGCTCCTTCTGGAGCACCTGCTTTTCCTCCAGGGCCGTCGAGACGGCGTAGCCGATCCGGTAATATTTCCCCGACAGCCACACGTTGAACAGCGCAACGGCGAGAAACAGGACGGCCAGCCCCAGAAGGCCCCGCCGCCGCGGGACCGGCGGAAACACGGGCGCCTCCCGCCGGATCTCGCTGATCATGCCGATGCTGTTGCCGATCTGGATACTCCTCATCCCCCACCTCCTCCGTCAT
>CAYWOT010000378.1:0-2054 GCA_964459975.1 uncultured bacterium | reverse complement strand
CCCGGTTCCCGGACGACGACGCGGCCCTGGGTCAGCGCGGAGTGCAGGTAAATCGCATGAGGCATGACGGTCGCGCCCACGATGCCGGTGGCCAGCAGCACGCTTTCCTTTCCAGCGAACTGCGGGACGACCGAATGGTACAGCAGCTGGCCCCAATCCGGCCGGTCAAGGATCGTTTCGATCAGGTAGCTGACCGCGACGATGCCCACGAGTACCGTGATGACGGCCTCCAGCGGGCGGAAGCCGTAACGCTCGAGACCCAGGATGAGAAAGGTGGCGAACGCCGTCAGGATGCCGGCCGTCCAGAGGGGGATGCCGAAGAGCAGGTTGAAGCCGACGGCCGCCCCGACGAACTCGGCCAGATCGGTCGCCATGGCCACGAGTTCCATCAGCGCCCACATCGCGAGAACGACGGGGCGCGGGAAGTGGTTGCGGCAGTGTTCGGCCAGGTTCTGCCCCGTGGCAATGCCGAGCTTGGCCGACATCGCCTGGATGAGCATCGCCATCAGGTTGCTGGCGACGATCACCCAGAGAAGGGTGTATTGGAACTTGGCGCCGCCCTCGATGTTGGTCGCGAAGTTGCCGGGATCGATGTAGGCGACGCTTGCGATGAACGCGGGTCCCATGAAGGGGAGCAGGCGGGAGAGCGGCCCCTTGCGGCTTTTCTCGGAGAGAACTTCCATCGCCGACGCGACGGTTCCCCCGGAATCGGTCCTTTTCGGCTGCGTCACGTTGTCGTCGTCGTTCATGGCGGTCTCGTGCCGATCACCTTATCGTACCTCGCCGTCGGCGGCATGCGATTTCTCCGAAGGAGAGCGGAATGTTCGAGATCCGCCCGTCACGACCGCCGCCACCCCATCCACGCGGCCAGGATCTTCGCGATCCGGGGGGTGAGGCGGCCGCGGCTGTGGGCGTCGGCGAGCTTCCGGATCACCTCGCCCTGGGTCGGGTACGGGTGAATCGTGTTTCCGACGGCGGACAGGCCCAGGCCGGCGGTCATCGCCAGGGTGAGTTCGTTGATCATCTCGCCGGCGTGAGCGGCCACGATGGTGGCGCCCAGGATCGTGTCGCCCCCCTTGCGGAGGTGGACGCGGGCGAATCCCTCCGCTTCCCCGTCCAGCAGCGCCCGGTCCACCTCGGTCAAGGGGACGGTCAGGGTCACGACCGGAATTCCCTTGCGCTTCGCGTCCGCTTCGTACATGCCCACGTGGGCGACCTCTGGATCCGTGTATGTGCACCAGGGTACGACGAGCGCGGAGCTCTTGCGTCTTCCCAGGAACAGGGCATTGGCGATTACGATGCGCGCGAGGGCGTCGGCGGCGTGCGTGAACTTGTAGGGGAAACAGACGTCGCCCGCCGCGTATACCCGGGGGTTGGAGGTTCGAAGCCGGTCGTCCACGAGGACGCCGCGCCCGGGATCGCAGGCGATCCCCGCCGTTTCCAGACCCAGGCGCTCCACGTTGGGCGCACGGCCGACGCCGACGAGGATCTCGTCGACCCGGACTTCCCTCGTCTTTCCTTCCTGCTCCACGTGGAGGATCTTCTCCCTTCCTCCGATCGAGACGCCTGCGACCCGGGCGCGCAGCGCGACCTCCACTCCTTCCCGCGCGACGGCGGCCTGCACGATTTCGGCGGCGTCGCGGTCTTCCCGGGGCAGGATGTGGGACCCCATCTCGAAAAGGGTCACCCGGCTTCCGAAGCGGCGAAACGTCTGGGACAGCTCGCAGCCGACCGGGCCCGCGCCGATGACGGCAAGCCGCCCCGGAAGTTCGGTAAGGGAGAAGACCGTCTCGTTGGTGAGATACCCGGCCTCCGCGATGCCCGGGATCGGGGGCGCGGCCGCCCTGGCCCCCGTGCAGACGGCGGCCCGCTTGAACCGGAGGCGCACTCCGTCCACTTCCACGGCGTCGGGCCCGGCGAACGATCCCTCGCCCAGAAACACGTCGACGCCCAGCGTCTCCGAAAAGCGGTGGACGGAGTCGTGAACGCTGATGTCCGTCCGGATGCGGCGCATCCTCTCCATCGCTTTTCCGAAGTCGACGGCCAGCCCCTCG
>CAYWOT010000377.1:0-2056 GCA_964459975.1 uncultured bacterium | reverse complement strand
AGGCCAGGGAGAGCACGTTGCTGTTTTTCTCCTTTTCGACCTCGAGGTTCTTCATCAGGTGGATGATGGCCTGTTCGCGCTCGCGAGGTGTGTCCGACCGGTCGGTGCCGACCGTCCAGGCCACCGCATTGGACACGACGGCCTTTACGGTGCCCACGGCGCCGCGCGATGCGGTCTGCGGCGGCCCCGAGACGGACGCGTGCGCGACCGAAGACTGATCCGGCTCCCGAAGAATCGCCCGGGCCCCGAACGTGTCCACGATCTTCTCGGCAAGCTCCCGGCTCTTTAAGATCTCCATCTCCGAGTTGATCTCGTTTTCGCGGGACTGGCCGATGTTGACGACCTGGCCGGTGGTGGCGGTGGGGTCCAAGGTCACGCTCTCTCTGCCTAGGCGCACGAGAAGCGTCGCCTCGGACCGGTACGTCTCGGACATCAGGAAGGTGCCGGCCGCGACGGTTGCGACGACGGCGAAAAAGAAGAGCAGGATCTTCCTGCGCTGCCGGAAGAGGACGTAGTAGAGGTCCCTTAAGGACCGTTCCGGGACTGCTCCCTCGCGGGCGAACGGTTGCATGACGATCCCCTTTATCCTTTAGGGTTGGCGGGGTTCGATAATGACGGAGAGAGTGGGCATCACTTCGCCAAAAGCGCGGCGGCCTTCCGCAAGACCTCCGACACGGTCGCCTCGGGAAGCCGGCAGATCGCCTCGACCTTCAGCGCCCTCCAGTCCAGGCTGCGTATTTCGTCGGAGAGCACCGCTCCCGTCACCTTCATGTTTCGCGGAATCGGGACTTCGAACGGATAGCCCTTGACCCGGTCGGTGATCGGGCAAAGCAGCGCAAGGCCGACCTTTCCGTTGTACGCTTTCGGCGATAGAACCAATGCCGTTCGAAGGCGGTTCGGATCGCGTCCGCCGTTGTGGTTCAAGGCGATGCGGATCGCGTCGCCGCGCTCCGGGACATAGCTGCGGCGGGTCACCCTTCCTCCGATCCCCAGTCCGGCGCGCCCGAGACCTGCCTGTGCAGGTTGTGCTCGTTGACGTCGGACAGAAGCGCGTCGAGGGAAATCGCCGGTTCCGGGACGCAGGAGACGACGAGCCTTCCCTGCACCACCTTGAGCTCCACCAGGGAGTTGTCCGAGAGGAAGGCTTCCTCCGCGAACGATTTCGGGATCCGCAGCGCGAGGCTGTTCCCCCATTTCCGGATGCGGACTCTCATGGCCGGTTCTCCCCGGGGTATCTACAAAGAAGACACATCGCGGTCGACTTCAAGGAAGGCGATGCGGCGGATCGGCTTCGATTTTTTTTGAGAGCCGGCGGGTGCGACGTTCGGCAGGCTACCGCCCATAGGGGGTGGATCCGCAACGAAAAATTTTTCTCTTCGTGCCACCGCGAATGAGCTGTGCCCCTTAAACCCTTGCCTTCTTTCCCTTCGCGCCGCGATCCATCCGAAAAAACAAAGAAAAAAGGACAGGGCCGGCGCTCGTCCTGGCCTTGAAAAATGGGACTCTTTCGTCGGGAGCCTATGGCGTGGGCCGTTTCCTCCTCGGGATGAGGAAGGCGACCGACCCCTAAGCCCAGGAGCCAGGTGGCGGCGGAACGGGGACGGGCGCCCGGTCGCTGACCGAAAAAACGAGGGCATCATATAGAAGCGGGAGTCACAGATAGGTCACGGGAAGGGGGGAAATTTCGGGGCTCTTTTGGGGCAGCGCGGGGGCTACAGGCCTCCCGGCGTATGTTTTCGCTTGTCCTTCATATATTTATGCTGAATATGGCGCCCGGTCGGGGTGAGGAGGATCTCCCGGAGCTCGTCGAAGGTGGTAAACCCCCTTTTTCTCCGGGAACCGACCTCTTCGACCAAGCCCACCATGAGCCGGGGGTCTTCCCGGTCGCGCCGGTAGATCCGGACGATGAAGCTGTCCTGGATGGTCATTCGTCGTCTCTCCTCCTGTTGTGAACGGCCGGAAGATGCCCGCGCGTCGAGCGTAAGACAAGGCAAAACCGCCGTCCGGACCCACTGCTTGACTTCTTATGAGCGGAAAATACCGCGCCGGAGGTAAC
>CAYWOT010000376.1:0-2092 GCA_964459975.1 uncultured bacterium | reverse complement strand
TGTACTTGCCCGCGGTGAAATCCTGCTCCGCTTTGATCATGTCAGGAGAGAGAAACCTGCTGTGGTCGGTGTCTCCGAGGGCATCCACCATCCCGATGATCGCGCCGTATGTCAGCGGGCGGGGTCGAATGGCCGCCCGGTCCACATAGTGGGCCTGGATGGAGTTCCAGGCCTCCGCCATCAACCCGAAATCGGATTTTGCGCTCGAAGGGATCTGGGCCGAAGGAAGGGAGATGCCCGAAACCTGGCGGCCCAGAACAAAGGCGAAGTAAAGGCCTGCGGCAATGCCGAGGATCCCGACGAGGAATTGCTTGCGGTTTCTCTTCCTTACACCCATGATCGCCCCGTGAATCCAGTCGTGATTTCGTCGACCCGCTCTTCCGATCCGTCCCCCACTGGCTCAGTCACCCTGTTGAATCCCCCGGCACGATGCAACCGATGGCCCTGTTCTCTCCAAGGACCATCTTCTTGTAGACGTTCTCGTCCCGGACAACCCTTGATACGAAGTCGCCCTCGACGTCAATACTCCCGGCCGGGGCAAGATCCGTCCTCTCCATGTTCAAACTGCCTGCCATGACGGCCCCACGATATCTTACGCTGCCTCCAGGCATGTTGGCCCCCTCTTATTTTCCCCTGTCCCAGGCTGCCGGCCGGACGCCGTCCGGCATTCCACGAGCTGGAGCGCGATGTTCCGGAGCGCGGAGGTCCCAAGCCCTGCCGGCGGCCCGCAAAAAGACGGCGCCGGCGCGAAACTCGGTTGACTATAGATAAGAACCTCTCCTATATAGTACATATGGGATATCAAACTCCGAACGTCGAAGACCTCCTTCGCGGGAAGGGGGAGCGGATTACCCCGCAACGCGTTGCGATCCTCCGCGCGGTCATGCAGTCCGGCGGTCACCCCGACGCGGACGCCATTTACCGGGACGTCTGTGTGGAGCATCCCCACATATCCCGGGATACGGTCTATCGGACCTTGGCGAGGATGGAGGAGCGGGGGATCATCGGGTCCGTCCTCTTCGTCGGGAACTCGAAGAGGTACGATCCGAACACCGCAACCCATCATCACCTCGTTTGCCTCCGGTGCCGGAAGATCGTGGATTTCACCGCGCCGTCGATGGATCGCCTGGAGCCTCCGCCCTCCACGACGGGAAAGTTCCGGGTGCTGCGGACCACGGTACACGTGGAGGGGATCTGCGAGGAGTGTGCGCGCCGGACGCGCAGGTAGCGCCGGGGGATTTTTTTTCGCCTTTTAATAAGATTAACTCTTATAATAGAAATAATCTTACATGGGACATTCCCTCATCCCACCGGGCCGAGAGACGATTGCAAACAACCGAACGAAAGGAGAAGACCCATGCCGATGGAAGCCAAGCCCTCATTCCAACCCGGAACCGGCAGCGGGACGTCGAACCGGGATTGGTGGCCGAATCAGCTGAACCTGAAGATTCTGCACCAGCATTCGTCCCTGTCGGATCCCATGGACAAGGACTTCGACTATGCGGAAGAGTTCAAGAGTCTCGACCTGAAAGCCGTGAAACAGGATCTCCTGGTGCTGATGGCCGACTCGCAAGAGTGGTGGCCGGCTGACTGGGGTCACTACGGGGGGCTCTTCATCCGGATGGCATGGCACAGCGCCGGCACCTACCGCACGGGGGACGGCCGCGGCGGCGCCGGTTCCGGCCAGCAGCGCTTTGCGCCTCTCAACAGCTGGCCGGACAACGTAAACCTCGACAAGGCGCGCCGGCTGCTCTGGCCGATCAAGCGGAAATACGGCCGGAAGATCTCCTGGGCCGATCTGATGATCCTCGCCGGCAACGTCGCCCTGGAATCGATGGGGGTCAAGACGTTCGGCTTCGCCGGCGGGCGCGAGGATGTCTGGGAACCGGAAGAAGACGTCTACTGGGGTTCCGAGACCACCTGGCTGGATGACAAACGCTACTCCGGTGAGCGGGACCTGGAAAATCCGCTCGCAGCCGTGCAGATGGGGCTGATTTACGTCAACCCGGAAGGCCCGAACGGAAACCCGGACCCGGTTGCCTCCGGCCGTGACGTTCGAGAGACCTTCGCGCGCATGGCGATGAACGACGAA
>CAYWOT010000375.1:0-2097 GCA_964459975.1 uncultured bacterium | reverse complement strand
GGAACTCGACCTGAAGCAGTTTCGCCGCGAAGAACGTGAGGACGACGAGGACCCCCACGGCGACCGTCGTCCCGATGATGATGCCCCACAGTCTCTCTTTTTTCGGAAGGGACCGGACCGCCATGGCGATCACGACGGCGTTGTCCCCGGAGAGGATCAGGTTGATCACGATGATGCTGAGCAACGCGGTCAGGAACGACATGGTGAACGAGATGTGCCCGATAGAGCCCAATGGTCAGCCTCCCCGCAGACGTATTCTCCATAAAGCATAGGAAATCGTGCTCTCCGGAGCATTGATCGTACGCAAGAACCGGTCGATTTGTTTTGGAAGTACTACAGGTCGCCGGAGAAAGCCGCCGCCCTAAGGGATTGTGGGTCGAGGATCTGAAACCGGCCCCGCCCCAGACGGTGTATTGTCCCCGCCTCGACAAGGCCCGTGATGGCGCGTGAGAAGCTCTCCGGAGCGATCCCGAGCGCCCGGGCGAACTCTCGGGAAGAGACGGGGAGAGAGACGATTGTGGTGGTTCCCCCGCTATGGCCGTGCAGCATGGCGGCCAGGGAAGCTGCCACGCGGGGAATCGCCCCATGTGCCGACATGAGCTCAATCCGGTCGAACGCCTCCCGGAGCCGCCGCCCGAGAAAGGAAAACAGTTGGGACACCATGGAGGGATTTTCCCGGAGTCCCTGGAGGAATCCTTCCCGGGACATCGTCCGTGCAAGGACATCGTCGACCGCCTCGGCAGTCGCCGGATACGGTCTTCCGTCCAGCAGTGGGAGAAAACCGAAAAACTCCCCCGGCCCGAACAGAGAGAGGGCGGCGATGTTGCCATTCGGCAACATCCTGTAGATCCGAACGTGTCCGGAGTCGATTGCCACGACGGCGGAGGCCGGTTCACCGGCGTGGCAGAGTGCCGTTCCCGGGGGATACCGTCGCGCATGAAAATAAGGCGCAAAAATCTTCAAGAGTTCCTTCTTTTCGGAGGAGAAAGATGTGGAAGGATCGGGAGCCGACAGCGACGTTGTCCCGGTCTGCCTCGCCTCTGCCCGCCCGGAGTCGGTCAGCCGGAGGCTTCGGGCCTTTCGGGAGCGGGCGAGGTATCCCTTCCGGGAGAGCCGCTGAACGTGATCCCGGACCGTGCCGGCAGCACGCCACCCAAGAGCCGCGGCGATCTCCCGGTAGGTAGCCGGGATCTGTCTGGCATTCTCTCTCTCCAGGAGAAAGATGAGAATCCTGCGTTGGGGAGGGGTTGGAGAAGAAGCATTCATTTTACCCATGGATCCATTAAACCATATATTTGTGGGGATAAGACAAAGATCATCATCCTGACCTGACCCGCTCAAATCGGTCCGAGATTTGGAACCGCTTTTTTGACCGAATCGAAGAGGAGGCTGGCACATGAAAAAAACGGTACCGTTCCAGGGTTTTAGGGGGAGGGATCCGGGGGCGGTGAAGAGGAAGAGCGGATGAGCATTTATGTTTTCCGGAGGATCTGTTATATGATTGGGAAAGCGATGTCCGTCCACCACTTCACCGACGACAAATGGCGACATTCACCATAAGACGTTCCAGGCCATAGGCCCGACAGGTATCTTGACGATGGCTGACGAACTCACGGTACGCATGTTTCGCCTGACTTCCTGTCAGGCGACACTCTTTACGCCGGACGAGGAAATCTCGACCACCAAGCTCCTGAACGGTGTGGTGCATCGCTGGCGCGACCGTTTCGATGCAGACCCGGTTATCATCCCGGCGACGGAGGATCGTTCGCGGGAGGATCCCCGGATCATTCTTGGCAGCACCTCCGGCGACTGGCGCTGCGAGATCGCATCGATGCGGATCGACCTCTTCCGGCGACGCATGAATACCTCTACCGCGGAACCTGCTCTTTCCGAGTTCTATGCCGATGCCACGAGCGCGCTGAATGAATATGCGGAGTTCTTGAATGCTCGAGTAGGCCGCATGGCTGCGGTAGTGAACCGTTTCGTGGAGCATGCAACGCCCGGCCTCTTTCTTGCGAGGCACTTCTGCCAAGCGAGATGGGCCGCCGCGCCGCTCAATCGGCCGGAGAATTTCGAGCTGCACGCGCACAAACGCTA
>CAYWOT010000374.1:0-2098 GCA_964459975.1 uncultured bacterium | reverse complement strand
TGTTGCTCTCCAGCGATTTGCCGAACGCGTAGTCCGCGGTGATGAAGAACCAGGTCTTGCCGCCCTGCTTCACCACCGCCCGCCCGGTGCCCACCGCGAGGGCGTAGGTATCGTACGTGTAGTGAACGTTGGTGTCGGTGCAGTCCTTGTTGGTGATCGGCGTGGAGGCCGCGCCCGACACCATGGTGATCCGGTTCTTCTCCTTGGCCACCTTCATGACCGCCAGCGCGCAGGATGTGGTGACCAGGTCGGCGATCATGTCCACCTTCTCCCGGTCGATCCATTCCCTCGCGATGTTCGCCGCGATGTCCCCCTTGTTCTGATGGTCGGCCGAGATCACCTCGATCTTGAAGGGCGGCTTCTCCTTGGCGATGAAGTCCTCGACCGCCATCTTGACCGCCGTGACCGAGCCCGGTCCGGCGAGGTCCGAGTAGGCTCCGGACATGTCGGTGAGCACGCCGATCTTGACCACGCCGTCGGAGATCTTCGCTCCGGCCGCGGCCGCTGCGCCGGCCTGGGCGATCAGCGCCGCACACGCCAACACGCTCAACAGCTTCCGTCCCATTGCTTCACCCTCCTTCCTGCTTCGGTGGGGGTCACACGCCCAGGTACTCGTGCAACCGGTCGATGTGGGAGTCGAGGTTCTCCTTCCGGACCATGTCCACGACCTTCCCGCGTTCCATCACGTAATGGCGGTCCGCCAGTCCCGCGGCGAACCGGAAGTTCTGCTCCACCATGACGATGGTGAGGCCCTTGTCCTTGAGGCGCCGGATCAGCCGGCCGAGCGTCTGGATGATCACCGGGGCGAGCCCCTCCGTGATCTCGTCGAGCAGCAGGATCTTCGCTCCCGCCCGGAGGATCCGGGCCATCGCGAGCATCTGCTGTTCTCCCCCCGACAGGCGGCTCCCCTGGCTGTTCCTCCTTTCCCGGAGCTGGGGAAACATCCCGTAGATGTCCTGGAGGGGAATCCCGTTGCCCGACACCGCAGGCGGCAGCAGCAGGTTCTCCTCCGTCGAGAGGCTCGCGTAGATTCCCCGCTCCTCGGGGCAGTACCCGAGTCCCATGTGCGCGATCCGGTGGGTCGGCAGGCCGATGACCTCCCGTCCTTCCACCACGATCGAGCCGACCCGGAAGTCCACCATTCCCAGGATCGCCTTGAGCGTCGTCGTCCGCCCGGCCCCGTTGCGGCCGAGCAACGTCACCAGCTCCCCCCGGTTCACCGAGAAATCGACTCCGTGGAGGATATGCGACTCGCCGTAGAAGGCGTGCAGATCCGAAACCCGCAGGACTTCCGGCGAGGAGGGCCGCGGGTTCCCCGGCGCCGACGCCGGCGTCTCACGCATCGGGGGTGCCCACGTACGCTTCCTGCACGCGGGGGTCGTTGGCCATCTCCTGGTACGACCCTTCGGCGAGGATCCGCCCCCGCTGCATGACGGTGATCGTGTCCGAGAGGTCGGCCACCACCGAGAGATTATGCTCCACCATCAGGATGGTGCGGTCCGCGGAGACCTTCCGGATCAGGTCCACGACCTTGGCGACGTCCTCGCGCCCGATTCCCTGGGTGGGCTCGTCGAGAAGCATCAGCTCCGGCTCCATCCCTAGCGTAGCCGCGATCTCCAACGCGCGCTAGCGGCCGTAAGGGAGGTACACGGCGATCTAGGAAGCGTAGTGCGCCAGGCCCACCGCCTCGAGAAGTTCCATGGCCCGGTCGTTGAGGACGGCGAGCGTTTGCTCCGGTTTCCAGAAATGGAACGAGGTTCCCAGCTTCCGCTGAAGGCCGATCCGGACGTTTTCCAGGACCGTCAGGTGCGGAAAGACCGCCGAGATCTGGAAGGAGCGGATCACCCCGCGGCGCGCCGTCTCCGCCGGCAATTCGCGGGTGATGTCGATCCCGTTGAACAGGATCGTGCCGCCCGTCGGCGCGAGAAACCGGGTGATCAGGTTGAACACGGTGGTCTTGCCGGCCCCGTTCGGGCCGATCAGCGCGTGAACGGAGCCCCGTTCGACCCGCAGGCTGACATCCCGGACCGCGACGAATCCGGCGAATTCCTTCGTCAGACCTCGGGTCTCGAGGATGTAGTCGTTGGAGCGCAGCACG
>CAYWOT010000373.1:0-2119 GCA_964459975.1 uncultured bacterium | reverse complement strand
CCGACAACGCGAAAACCGCTCTGGAAGCGGGTTTCCTGCCTATCCGCATAATTTGCTATACTCCCCCGTATTTTTCTATGTTATGGTATGAGGGATGGTATGAGTGATAGCCGAGGAGAACAGCCATCACGCGCAAAGAAAACCTCGTGCCATCCAGTCGGTTTCTCATACCGTGCGTTTCATACCATATCACGGAGGGCGCCCCCGTGAAAAAACGAAACCCCCTCTCCCCCGTCAAAACGAAATACCCCGGTGTTTTTTCCATCCTGACAACCTCCCCCCTCGGCAAGCCGGAACGAACGTTCTACATCCAGTATTACCGGGAGGGACGGCGACACTTCGAGCCGGTCGGCGTCGAGGGGCACCTGTACGGCGAAAAGAAAGTCAGACTCACGGAGGCCGTGGCGAACCAAGTCCGCGCCGACAAGATACGCGGGAAGGTGCTCCCGAACCGCGAGCAGCGGGAGGCGGAACGGGCCGCCTTGGCCGCCCGCGATGCCCGCTGGACGATTGGAAAACTCGCGACGGAATACTTCTCCAACCGGGACCGGCAAAAGGCCGTCCGGACGGACCGCACCCTTTTTAAGCGATACCTGGAAGACGAATTCAACGACAAGACCCCGGAGGAAATAGACCCTCTCTCCCTGGACCGCTTCCGGAAGACCCTCTCCAACCGCATGAGGACGCAGGGCGAGAAGAAACCCCTCTCCCCTACCACCGTCCGGAACGCCATGGCGCTCCTGCGGCAAATCGTGAATCACGGCGCCGAGCGGAACCTGACGAAAGGTTTCCCTGGAAGCGTTCCCGTCCCGCACGTCGCCCCGACGCTGGTAGACGAAGACCTTTCTCCCGCGCAACTCTCGGCGCTCCTGACCGCGCTGGATGCGGCTACCGACCAGGACGCGGCCGACGTGGTACGGCTCGCACTCTACACCGGCGCAAGGCGCGAGGAAATTCTTCGGCTCCGCTGGCCGGACGTGGACCTCGAGCACGGGCTGTGGATGCTGCGGGACCGGAAGGCCGGCGGAGACACCGGATTCCCGCTCTCCGCTCAGGCCGTGGCGGTCCTGAAAAAGCGGGAGGCGGCGCGTTCCGAGGAATCCGATTTCGTGTTTCCCGGGACCGGAAAACGGGGATACCTCCGGCACCCGAAGGCGGCTTTCAAGGCAACCAAAGCCGCGGCGAAGCTCCCGCCGACGTTCCGCTTGCTCCACGGATGCAGACACCATTACGCGACGATGCTTGTCGCCGAGGGCGTGGACCTCCTGACCGTGGCGCGGCTCCTCGGGCACCGGGACGCTCAGATGGTCATGAGGAAATACGCGCACGTCCGGAACGACGTGCTTGCTGCGGCGGCGGCTCTCTCCGGGCGGCTCATCGAACAGACGGCCGCAAGGGCGAAGGCGAAGCAGGAACAGGCCGAGGTATCGAACGAGTGACAATCTTCCGGGGATAGCCGGCCGCCGACGGGCGGAAGACGACACGGTGCGAACTCCGACGCACCTTCCCCGGGCTCCTCAATCGGACCCGCGACGGAGGCGGCGACCATGAACGAATCCACCCTCATCGAAAAGGCCAGTCAGGGCGACCAGGAGGCATTCGCCGAACTGTTCGAGGCGCACCGGGCAAAACTGCTATCCGTCGCTGTGGACATCCTTCGGAACGATGCCGACGCCGAGGACGCCGTGAGCGACGCCTTCATTAGCGCTTCCAGGGCTGTCGCGAGGTTCCAGGACAGCGGAGAGGGCGTTGCCCCCTGGCTTTGCACGATCGTCCGCAACGTCGCTCTCGACAAGGCCCGCAAGGACGCCCGCAAGAACCGGGCTGCACGGGCGAAGGATGGCGACGCCGAGGTGACGGCGAGACCGTCCGACGACTCACACCGGAGCGGCGGCCCGTCCCGGGAGGACGGAGACCTGCGCTCAAATGAGTGGATCCTTCGTGAGAGAACCTTCGAGAAGAGACTCGAACGCGAGATATTTTTCGGCTTTGCAGCGGCCTATATCAAAAAATGGCCTGATGACCGGATCAAAGAACACGCGCTCCGGATCGCCAAACATCCGATGGTCCCGGAACTCCTGGACGCACTCACGAAGGGAGGGGCCCGGGTCGGCGTCGA
>CAYWOT010000372.1:0-2136 GCA_964459975.1 uncultured bacterium | reverse complement strand
CTGAACGTCGGCGCGTTCCTGCCTCAATTTTCGATGTCGCAGGCACAGATCACGTCCGTGTCCAACGAGCCGAAGAACCCCGCGTGCAAGGTCACGGTCCAGGAGAAGGGGAAACAGGTCTTCGACGGATGGCTGTTCGCCAAGTTCCCCACCGTCCACCCGTTCCAGCACGACCGGTTCGCGCTCAAGCTGCTAGGAGGTGTGAAGAAATAGGGGGAACGCCGCTTCGCCGCGCTCATCGCGGAGTCCGCCGGTCGCCCGCACGCCGGATCACCGCCATCATTTCCTCGTGAATCCGACCGTTGGACGCGAGGATCTCGGGCTGGCGGATGTCGTACGGCGATCCGTCGAGCCGGGTCGCGAGCCCTCCGGCCTCCCGAAGGATCAGGAGCCCGGCCGCCGTGTCCCAGGGGCGGAGCTTGAGCTCCCAGAAGCCGTCGAACCGGCCGCAGGCAAGATAGCAGAGGTCCAGGGCCGCCGAGCCGTCGCGCCGGATCGCCTGTCCCGTGAAGATGAACTCCCGGAAGAAGTCGAGATTGTTGTCGGTCGACTCCTTTACGTCGTAGGCGAATCCGGTCGCAAGCAGCGACCGCCGCAGGCTCGCGGTATCGGAAACCCGGATCCGCTCCCCGTTGCGGAACGCCCCGCCGCCCTTGCGCGCCGTGTACGCCTCGGGCAGGAGCGGGTCGAACACGGCCCCGCCGAGCAGTTCCCCTTCCCGCTCGAGGGCTATCGACACGCAGAAGCACGGGTAGTTGTGGGCGTAGTTGGTCGTCCCGTCGAGGGGGTCCACGATCCAGCGGTAGGGGGAGGAAGACACCACCTCCGAACTCTCTTCGGAAAGGATCCCGTGGTCGGGGAACGCCCGGCGGATCCGTTCCATGATATACGCCTCGGATCGGTGGTCCACTTCCGTGACGAGGTTGATCTCGCCCTTGAAGTGAACGACCTGCCGCTTCCCGAAATTCTCCCGCAGGATCTCTCCCGCTCCGCGCGCCACCTCTTCAGCGAACGCCGTCCAGTCCCGCTCTTCCATCGCCCGTCCTCTCCGCCCGGCCACGGGCACCGGGCATATGGTATGGGGATTGCCGCGGGCCCGCAAGAGTTGCGCGGCTCTTGCGGCATGCGGGATCCTTTGCGGACCCGCAATACGCCATGGCTTACGACCCGCCTGCGCCGGGGCGCAGCCGGCGGCACCGTTCTCCCGTGTGAAGGCATCGTATCGGGCGGAACCCGTCGTCTGCAACAGACCGCACCCGCGAGACGGAGGAACGTTTGCACATTCCCGACGGATACCTCGGACCGCCGACGTATGTCGCCGCGTACGCCGCCTGCATCCCGCTGTGGAGGATCGCCGCCGGCAAGGTGCGGGAGACCGTGGACGCGGGAAGGGTTCCGCTTCTCGCCGTCTCCGCGGCCTTCTCGTTCCTGGTGATGATGTTCAACGTCCCCATGCCGGGAGGCACCACCGGCCACGCCGTGGGCGGCGTCCTGATCGCCCTTGCCGTGGGGCCCTGGGGAGCGATGCTGTCGATCACGATCGCCGTCGTCATCCAGGCGCTTCTCTTCGGCGACGGAGGAGTGACCGCCATCGGGGCGAACTGCCTGAACATGGCCTTCGTCATGCCGTTCACCGGCTATTTCGCGTATCGCATTCTGTCTTCGTTCGCCCGCTCCGACAAAGCGAGGGCCGTCGCGGCGGGGGTCGCCGGCTACGTCGGACTCAACGCGGCGGCGTTCACCACGGCCGTCATGCTCGGCATCCAGCCGCTGCTCCACACGGCGCCCGACGGACGGGCGCTGTACTCCCCCTATCCCTTCCTCGTGGTGGTCCACGCGATGATGCTCGAGCACCTGACCCTGTTCGGAGCGGTCGAGGCCCTCATCACCGGCCTCACGGTGCTCGCCCTGCAGCAGTCGCGCTCCGCGTGGATTCTCGACCCTGCCGGACGGGAGACCGCCCGGTGAGGCCATACCGGCGACTTCTCCTCGCGCTCTGCCTCATGGCGTTCCTGACGCCGCTGGGCCTGTACCTTCCGGAGGCGATGAAGGCGGGGGGCGCGTGGGGCGAATGGGGGATCGGCGAAGTCCGGAGGATGGTCGGATATGCGCCCGCGGGGATGGAGAAGGCGGCGG
>CAYWOT010000371.1:0-2165 GCA_964459975.1 uncultured bacterium | reverse complement strand
CTGCCAAAGGCGCCAAATCGGGCTGACGATGTTCTCCGTATCGCCTGGCGCCCACAGTTCCAGACCGTTGACCGGGTCGACCTCCGTCTCGACGACGCCGATCGAAGGCGTCGACGTGATCGCGGTCACAAAGTCCGCGTAGGTTTCGCCGCGGGCCTCAACGAGGCCGAGCGGGTCGCCTTGTCCTTTGATGTTCGCAATCATCTCGTCGTACTCGTCGACAAGGCCAAGGGCGAACGGGTCGGACTTGAGTGCGGTCGAGGACCCGGCAGAAGCGAGGCGGACGCGGACGCCCGAGACGAGCTTCAGCTTCTTCTTCATGCGCCGGCCGCGCACGACCTTGTCCCGGAGCGCCTTCGCCTCATCGAGCATACCCATGACGCGGGGCTCGAACTGGTCGGTGACGAACTCGTTCGACGGTCCGACGTAGAGGATCGGCGCGGGGCGCTGCGCGAGCCGCGCGCCGACGACGTCAAGGATGTTGTCCGTCTTGCCGGACTGTGCCGCCGTCACCGCGACGACGCGGCGGTACGCGCCGGCATGGACCCGGCGAGCAAAGGGAATCAGGTACGCGGTGAGCTTCGGGTCGCGCGGCCCGGGGATGCCGGCGGAGGCGGGGTAAACGCGGTTGTCTGCGGCCCACTGGTCAGGTGTCGTCAGCGGTTCCGGCATAAGGGAGTTCGCCGCCCTCGCGAGCAAACTCCGAAAGTGCGTCGAGCGCCTTCGAGAGGCGGACTTGCGAGCCATTCACTTCAGCCTCGATTTGCCGGCGCAGCTTGATGTCACGCGTCACCCGGGCCGGTAGCCCGGTGATCTCCTCGCGAACCTTCCCGACCAGAATGTCCAACGCCGTCGTGGCGTCATCGACGGGGATCATCTGCCGTTTCTGGATGGCGACCCGCAGCTCAATTTCAGCCGCCCGGGCGTCTCGCACGCGGGTATCGGCGGCCGTCTTCGTAGTCTTCCGGTCCTCGTCCTTGAGGAAGCGGATATAGCCCTGAACGGCTGAAACAATTGTCGTTCGCCCCGGCCTCGGCCGGGAGACGTATCCCATCTTGATGAGCTGGCGGACCCGTTCCGGGCTCACCATGAGGAGCCGGGCCGCTACCTCAAGGGTGATGAGGTCCCCGCTTTCCGACTTTCCGTCAGCCATCGTTGGATTTTTTCCATCAAAGGTGTTGCATCGGTCAGGGGCATCCCCTAGCTCATCAATGCTTGGTTGCATTCATTGAAAGGACACAACGAAATGGCCGCCACGGTTAAGACCCTCCTCCCCGCCACCGAGATCGCTAAGCTGACCGCCCAGATCACCGGTGGCGGATACAAGCGCGCCGCCAGCAAGGACGCCGCCGTCCGGCGGTTCGTGAATGTCGCCGCCGAGCGCGGGATCGGCGCCCTGACCGCCGCCTCCATCCTTGGCGCGGAGGACCCGCACGATGCGTTGACCACCGCCCTTTCCGTCGCGGAGGCTCCGGCGGCCGAGGAGGCGACGAAGGCCGTCGCCGTCGGCCGCAAGTCCCGCCCGGCGGCCGTTGCTCGCGCCGTCGAGACGGCTCCTCAGGCTCCCGCGCCGAAGGCGAAGAAGGAGAAGGCGGAGAAGGCCCCGCGCACGTCAGCGCCCCGGGCCGGACTTGACCACGTCATCACCGACGTAGTGGCGAACCCGAAGAAGCCGGGTTCGCGGGCGTTCAACTGCTTCGCGGTCTACTCCGCCGGCCAGACCGTTGCCGACTTCGTCAAGGCTTGCGCCGACGCGGGCATCCCGGAGAAGGAGGCGAAGGCGAACGTCTCTTGGGATCGCCGCAAGGGCTTCATCAAGGTTTCCGCCCCGGCTGCGTAGCCGCGCCGGGCTTCTCCCGAAAACCGGGGCGACCGCGAGGCGCCCCGGTATTTCTATGCGTGCGCGGTGTCCGGCTTGCGGACCCGCTCCCGGACGATCTGGACCGCCGTCGCTTCCCAATCGATCGCGTGATGGATGCGTCGATGGGAGGTCCCCATGTCGGAAACCTTCACGCACGAAGGCGCCATCATGACCGTGTAGAAGGTCTTCACGTACGTCCCGCTGTCGAGATAGAGGTCCGTCATCCCCCCGGCGTTGCTTTGCGTCTGGCGCTGGTTGACCTGAACGCTCGTGATCGTGAGGAACAAGTCGCCGCGGCGCCCGC
>CAYWOT010000370.1:0-2171 GCA_964459975.1 uncultured bacterium | reverse complement strand
GAACAGGGAGAACGGGTTGCGCCGCCGCCGCATCCAGGCGGCCAGCCGGGGAAGCAGGAGCTTGATCGCCGCCTTGTTGCCGACGAAGTTGTCGTCCACGACGAACACCGATCCCCGCCATCCCATCGCATAGAGCCGGTCGAGCTCCGTGACGATCTGCTCCGGCGTCTTGGTGCGGGGCGTCCGCCCGAACAACTCGATGACGTCGCAGAATTCGCAGGCGAACGGGCACCCGCGGGAGTACTGGACGGGCATCGCGCTGTATCTTCGCCACCGCGCGAGGTGCAGGTCGGGCGGAGGGACCCGCGTCATGTCGGCCCGTTCCGTGGGCTGGTAGAGGCGACGCGCCTTGCCGGCTTCCAGGTCGGACACCAGCTCGTCGATTACCCCTTCCGCTTCGCCTCGTACGGCGTGGTCCGCGCTTGCCCAGAAGGAATCGTCGGCGCTCGTGATCGGTCCGCCCACTACGGTCCGCAGGCCGGCCTTGCGGCAGCGCGCGATCACCTCCGAGAGGGAAGGTCCCTGGACGAGCATGCCGCTCACGAAGGCCACGTCGGCCCACGCCAGGTCCCGGTCCCGAAGCGCCTCCACGTTCAAGTCCACGAGCTTGCGCTTCCAGTGGGGGGGAAGCAGCGCCGAGACGGTGAGCAGTCCGAGCGGCGGGTACGCGGAGCGTCTCCCAAGGTACGGCAGCGCGTGGCGGAAGCTCCAGAACGTGTCGGGGAACTCGGGATACAAAAGCAAGACTTTCATGACCGCTCCTTGCGCAATTGCTGGAGGACGACGATGCGGCGCATTCGGTATTCCCCGCTATTATATACCACTGACGCTTCCGAGCTACCGCGCGCGCCTCGCGGCCGGAAATCCTGTGCTCGGCTCCGGGGGGCGCCCTTCCGACCCGGCCCCCCCCGGAGCCTGATCCTCGCGGATCGAAGGGCGTTACCCCCTGTCCAGCTGGACCGTAACCGCGATCGGCTTCGTGATGCTGTTGAACACCGGCGAATACTTCTGTGCCATCTCCACCAGTTCCCGCTTCTCGTCCTCCGAGAGGTCCGCATCGATCTTGAAATAGACGCCGATCTCCCGGTACGCCACGGGAACCTCGTCGGATATTCCCAGAAAGCCGCGGAGGTCGATCTCTCCTTCGTACCGGGATTCCACGCTTCGGATCGCGATGCCCCGTGCGGCGGCATGGGCGACCATGCTGGTCGTCAGACATCCGGATAGCGCGACGAGCAGGTACTCGACCGGATTCGCGCCGAGGTTCCTCCCGCACAGCACCGGCGGCTCATCGATCTCGAAGACCATCGGTTCCCGAGAAGTATCCTCCTGCAGCGCTCCGTAGAAATCCTTGACGGTGGCGCGGTTATGCGTGCCGGCTACCCACCGGTTCGTCGCGCCGAACCGGAAGCGGGCAATCTCGGGCTGCTCCTTGATCGTGTCGATCGTGCCGAACAGCTGGCCGACGTCGATTCCGTTGACCGATTTCCCTTCCCCCTCACTCTTTGTCTGAATCGATCCCTTCGCCATGTCCCGTTCTCCTTCCGGGGAGCCGTGACGCCCCGTCCCTCGTTCGAAGTTCCCGTCGGCGGGACTGCGGGCCTCGTCCCGTACGTGCCGCCCCGGCACCCGTGGAGCGGAATGTGGAAGGATGAGCCGGCCGCCGTCCTCCGGGCGGTTCCCCGCATTGGAGGCGCTTCCCCCACGGCTCCGTGCCGAATGACATAGAGAAGACTGTCGCGGCCCATCGCCGGATTCCTGCGCGGGACATTTCCCGACGCCTTCGCGGCCCGGCCCGGCCGGGGTCGGAATTCCTGTCTTCCGCCGACGAAAGGACCGGCCGACGCCGCCCGCCCTTGCTATAATCGAATTCCCGACGCGCGCCTGTAGCTCAGGTGGATAGAGCAGCTGCCTTCTAAGCAGCGGGTCGGGAGTTCGAGTCTTCCCAGGCGCGCCAGTTTTTCCAGCTACTTAACGATACCCGCCTGGGGCACACTCTCCCGATTGTACAGTTTTTGTATAGTTGGCTTACGGTTCAGCGCATCGTCGAGGGCCGACAGGGCGCTGACCTTGTTCGCAGGAGCAAGATGAGAATAGCGAAGGGTCATGGTGAGCGTCTTGTGCCCCAGTACTTCCTTGACCGTGGTGATATCCACCCCCGCCATCACGAG
>CAYWOT010000369.1:0-2174 GCA_964459975.1 uncultured bacterium | reverse complement strand
ACGGGGCGGTTCGACCGGGACGTCGTGATCGCCCGCAAGGAAGGCGAGTTCGCGATGGTGCGGGCCTCGGAAGTGACCCTGATGGACGTCTCTCCGAACCAGCTGGTCTCCGTCGCAGCGTCCCTGATTCCGTTTCTGGAACACGACGACGCCAACCGCGCGCTGATGGGGTCGAACATGCAGCGGCAGGCCGTTCCGCTGCTGCGGACCGAGCCGCCCCTCGTCGGGACCGGCATGGAATCGGTCGTCGCGCGCGATTCGGGGGCGGCGGTCGAAGCCCAACGGGGCGGCCGGGTGGAGTCGGTGGACGCGCGCAGGATCGTGGTGCGGCCGGACGAGCCCGATGCGAAGGGCAAGTACGGGGCCGATATCTACAACCTCGTCAAGTTCCGGCGCTCGAACCAGAACACCTGCATCAACCAGAAGCCGATCGTGACTTCGGGACAGCCGGTCGCCGCGGGCGAAGTGCTCGCCGACGGCCCGGCCACCGCCATGGGGGAGCTCTCCCTCGGGCGGAACGTGCTGGTGGCGTTCATGCCCTGGCGCGGATACAACTTCGAGGACTCGATTCTCGTCTCGGAAAAGATCGTCAAGGAAGACATCTTCACCTCGATCCACATCGAGGAGTTCGAGTGCGTGGCGCGCCAGACCAAGCTCGGCAAGGAGGAGATCACGGCCGACATTCCGAACATCAGCGAGGAGTCGCTCAAGGACTTGGACGAGAGCGGCATCGTGCGGATCGGCGCGCGGGTCAAGCCGATGGACATTCTCGTGGGCAAGGTCACGCCTAAGGGCGAGACGCAGCTTTCGCCCGAGGAGAAGCTGCTTCGGGCGATCTTCGGCGACAAGGCCGGCGACGTCAAGGACTCCTCGCTCCGGGTGCCGCCCGGGATCGAGGGCATCGTCATCGACTCGAAGGTGTTCACGCGGAAAGGCGGGGAGAAGGACGACCGGGCGCAGGCCTACGAGGGGAGGGAGACCGAGAGACTGCTGCGGGACCAGGACGACGAGAGCCGGATCATCCTGGAGACCGCGTACGGCAAGATGCGCGCCCTCCTTCTCGACAAGACGTCGGCGGTTCGCCTGACGGCGCGGGAGCGGTCGGAGACGATCCTGAACAAGAAGAAGAAGCTGACGGCGGAGGTGCTCGCAGAGATCCCGCGGGAAATGTGGGCCGAGATCGGGGTCGAGGAGGATCCGACCGTCAAGGAGCGCCTGGGCGACCTCTACCAGGTGGCGCAGGACCAGGTGAGCCTCGTGCGCGCGGTCTTCGAGGAGAAGATCGGACGGATGCGGAAGGGCGACGAGCTGCCGCCCGGCGTCCTCAAGATGGTCAAGGTCTACATCGCGATGAAGCGCAAGCTGTCCGTCGGAGACAAGATGGCGGGGCGCCACGGCAACAAGGGGGTCATCTCCCGGATCGTGCCGGAGGAGGACATGCCCTACCTCACCGACGGCACGCCCGTCGACATCGTACTCAATCCGCTCGGGGTGCCCTCGCGAATGAACGTCGGGCAGATCATGGAAACCCACCTTGGGTGGGCCTCCCGGGAGCTCGGGGAGGCCGTGCGACGGCTCCTCGACGGGGAGTTCAGCTCCCGCGCGGTCAAGGACTGGCTCCGGAAGGTCTACAACTCGGACCGGTTCGGCGGCTACGTTGAGAGCTTGAGCGACGACGAGGTCCGGAAGGTCGCGGGGTTCCTGTCCCAGGGCGTATACATGGCGTCGCCGGTGTTCAGCGGCGCCCAGGAGGAGGAGATCCAGCAATACCTGAAGATGGCGGGGCTGCCGAACTCCGGGCAGACCACGCTGTATGACGGCCGGACGGGCGATGCCTTCCAGCAGAAGGTCACCGTCGGGTCCATGTACATGCTGAAGCTGCACCACCTGGTCGACGACAAGATCCACGCGCGTTCCACCGGTCCGTATTCGCTGGTCACCCAGCAGCCCCTCGGAGGGAAGGCGCAGTTCGGAGGGCAGCGCCTCGGAGAGATGGAGGTCTGGGCGCTCGAGGCGTACGGCGCCGCCTACACCCTCCAGGAATTTCTGACGGTGAAGTCGGACGACGTTCCCGGAAGAGCCCGGATGTACGAGGCGATCGTCAAGGGGAACTTCTCCCTCGAGCCGGGGCTGCCGGAATCGTTCAACGTCCTGATCAAGGAACTGCAGGCCCT
>CAYWOT010000368.1:0-2202 GCA_964459975.1 uncultured bacterium | reverse complement strand
CGGGTACGACACCGAGGGCCTCTACATCGACCTCGGGATCGAAGGGTACTCGGACCGGTCCCGGGAGAAGGTCCTGGCGTTCGCCGCCGCGCGGGGCAAGAAGCCGATCGTGGCGGACCTGCGCCGGGAGGGTGTGCCGATTCCGGAAGCGGCGAGGCGGGCGCGCAAGGAGGAGTGCTCGGTGTGCGGGACCGTCAAGCGGTACTTCTTCAACCGGGTCGCCGCCTCGGAGGGCTTCTCGGTAGTGGCGACCGGCCACAACCTGGACGACGAGGCGGCGCGGCTGCTGGGCAACCTGCTCCACTGGCACCACGACCACCTGTCCCGACAGCACCCGCTGCTCCCGGCCGGCGAAGAGGGGCTGGTGCGCAAGGTCAAGCCGCTGTGGCGCGTGAGCGAGCTCGAAACGGCGGCCTACGGCTTTCTCAAGGGGATCGACTACGTGACCGAGGAGTGTCCCTTGAGCGCCGACGCGACCTCGCTCGTGTACAAGGACGTCCTGGCCCGACTCGAGGAGGAGATGCCGGGGACCCGCAGGCGCTTCTACGGCGGGTTCCTGCAGGACAAGGCTCTTTTCACCGGCGCGCCGCGAAGCCGGGCGCACGGGGAGCTTTCCCGCGGACCGGAAGGCGAGCCGTCCACGTGCTCGGTGTGCGGAGCACCGACCTACGCGCAGACGTGCGCCTTCTGCCGCCTGAAACAGAAGGTCGGAAAAGGAACGGAACGCTGATGGAGGGCCGCCGGACGGGAGGGCCGCTGCAGGCGGGCGAGGAAGTCGTCCTCGTCGATCCCAAGGGCGAGGAGCGGCTGCTCTCGCTCACCCCCGGGAAACCGTTCGGCACCCACAAGGGGAACCTGCTCCACGACGACATCATCGGCAAGCCCGACGGCAGCCGGGTGTGGACCGCGATGGGCGCGGAGTACCGGGTCTTCCGGCCGACGTTCAACCAGTACGTCATGAATCTCAAGCGCCGCGCCCAGATCATCTATCCGAAAGACATCGGCCCGATTCTCCTCTGGGCGGACGTCTTCCCCGGCGCGACCGTCGTCGAGGGGGGGATCGGCTGGGGGGCGCTCGCGATCAAGCTGCTCGAGGCCGTGGGGCCATCGGGCCGGCTCGTCTCCTACGAGATGAGGGAGGACTTCGCCGAAAGCGGCGCGCGGACGGTGACCCGGTTCCTGGGCGAGTGCGAGAACCACGAGGTCAAGGTCCGCGACATCTACGAAGGGATCGACGAGCGCGACGTCGACCGGGTCATCTGCGACCTGCCCGAGCCGTGGCGCGTCGTATCCCACGCCTCTGAAGCGCTCGTGCCGGGCGGGATTCTCCTGTCGTACCTGCCGTCGACGATCCAGGTGAAGCAGATGGTCGACCGGATCGAGGAGGAGGGCGGCTTCACCGTCCCCGAGGTCTTCGAGGTGATCCACCGCCCGTGGCACGTGAAGGGCCAGTCCGTGCGCCCCGTCCAGTGGATGTTCTCCCACTCGGCGTTCCTGGTCGTCTCCCGCAAACAGTCAAAGTAAAGAAAGCGAAGGGACGGAAAGCGAAGGGACGTTCTTAACACTTTTCAGCTCCCGAAAAGCGAAGGGACGTTCTTAACACTTTTCCGCCTCAGATCGCGATGCGGCGCCGCGCAGAAGGTACGCGGCTCCCGCAACAGTAATCCCCATCCAGGAGGCGACGACGCGACGGTCCATCCCCAATTCCGCAATGCAGACCCTGAGGATTTCTCTCCGGGCGTCCACGGTGGCGCGGTCCCGCCGACCGTCGCGCATCCGGTCGACAGAAATCCCCCTTTGCCAGCAGACTTGGGAAACCGTGCAGAGGAAATACCGATAGCGGTCCTCTTGCCCCGGTACTATCGAAGGCTTTCCCCATGCCCGGACGATTGCATCGTCATCGGCTCCGGAACGGTCCGAGATGGCTACTCCGGCGTCCGGCGCCAGACTCTCCAGGAACGTTCGATAGTTCATCACCGGGTCCTGCCGGCCATCGCCCCGGAAAAATTCGCACAAATACGGGACTCCGCTCCAAGGAAATTGCCCGGAACGGACGATGTTTCGATGCCCGCTCCAGCGATAGTCCGCCAGTTCTTCGAAGGTTCCGACCACCTTCGCCCGAAGAGGATTCAAGTGGATATACCGGACGAGCTCCAGGAGATACGGCTCCGAATCGACGACAACGCATCGAAACCTGTTCTG
>CAYWOT010000367.1:0-2225 GCA_964459975.1 uncultured bacterium | reverse complement strand
AGGCGAAGATCCAGAACCAGGCCAAGGAGGAGATGTCCAAGAGCCAGCGGGAGTACTTCCTGCGCGAGCAGATGAAGGCGATCAAGACCGAGCTCGGCGACATCGACAGCAAGTCGGAGGAGATGGAGGACCTGCGGGAGAAGATCCGGGCGGCGGGGATGCCCGAGGAGGTCGAGAAGGAGGCGGAGAAGCAGCTTCGCCGGCTGGAGGGAATGCACCCGGATTCCGCCGAATCGTCGGTCGTCCGCACGTATCTCGACTGGATGGTGGACCTGCCCTGGAAAAAGGAGACGCAGGACAACATCCACATCGCCAAGGCCAAGAAGATTCTCGACGAGGACCACCACGACCTCGAGAAGGTCAAGGAGCGCATTCTCGAGTACCTCGCCGTCCGCAAGCTCAAGGACAAGACCAAGGGGCCGATCCTGTGCTTCGTCGGCCCCCCGGGCGTGGGCAAGACGTCGCTGGGGAAATCGATCGCGCGGGCCATGGGGCGCAAGTTCGTGCGGATTTCCCTGGGCGGGATCCGCGACGAGGCCGAGATCCGGGGGCACCGGCGGACGTACGTCGGCGCGCTCCCGGGACGCATCGTCCAGGGGATGAAGCAGGCGGGGACCCGAAACCCGATCTTCATGCTCGACGAGATCGACAAGGTCGGCGCCGACTTCCGGGGAGACCCTTCCGCGGCGCTTCTCGAGGTCCTCGATCCCGAGCAGAACTTCGCCTTCAGCGACAACTACCTGAACGTGCCGTTCGACCTGTCCAAGGTGATGTTCATCACGACGGCGAACATCATCGACCCCATCCCGCCGGCCCTCAAAGACCGGATGGAAGTGATCCGGATCTCCGGGTACACGGACGTCGACAAGCTGGCGATCGCCAAGAAGTTCCTCTTCCCCCGCCAGAGGGAGGAGAACGGGATCATCGACAAGCCGGTGCGTATGACGGACAAGGCGATCCTGGCGATCATCCACCAGTACACGAGGGAGGCGGGTCTGCGGAACCTCGAGCGGGAGATCTCCACCATCTGCAGGAAGGTGGCGCGCCGCATCGCCGAGGGCGAGAAGGGGCCCTTCGCCGTGACCCCTCGCAACCTGGCGGCGTTCCTGGGCGTCCCGCAGTATCTTCCCGAGACGGAAGGGGAGCAGGACGAAGTGGGCGTCGCGACGGGCCTGGCGTGGACGCCGACGGGCGGCGACATCCTGTTCGTCGAGGTGTCGCTCGTGAAGGGGAAGGGGAGCGTGACCATCACCGGATCGCTCGGCGACGTGATGAAGGAGAGCGCCCGGGCGGCGATCACGTACGCCCGGTCGCGCGCCGACCGCCTTGGCCTCTCCGCCGAGTTTCACTCGCAATACGACATCCACGTTCACGTTCCGGCGGGGGCGATCCCCAAGGACGGTCCGTCCGCGGGAATCACCATCGCCGTCGCGCTCGTCTCCGCGCTGACGGGCATCCCCGTCCGGCGCGACGTCGCGATGACCGGCGAGATCACCCTCCGGGGTCGGGTCCTTCCGATCGGGGGCTTGAAGGAGAAGGCCCTCGCGGCGCTCCGGGCGGGGATCACCGAGGTCATCGTCCCCGATCAGAACCGGAAGGACCTCGAAGACATCCCGCGCGACGAGGCGAAACGCTTCCGCTTCACGCTCGTGTCGCGCGTGGACGACGTCGTCGCCAAGGCGCTGACCAAGGATCCGTTCCGCGCCGCGGCGAAGGGCGCGAAGGCGCCGCCCGGGCGTTCGCGCCCGCCGGGGACGCGGAAGAAGAAGTGAAGGACGGCGACCCATACTCGGCGGCCCACGCGGCCGCCGGGAATCCCGGGTCCGACGGCGCGCCGAGGCGGCGGGCCCGCTCCCGAGGACCCTGCCCGCCGATCGTGCGCGGGAGGACGTGATCCCCCATGGAGTGGCTCCTCCTGGTCGTGCTCTTCCTCGCGTCGGCTTTTTTCTCGGCGTCGGAGACGGCGCTGTTCGCGCTTCGGCGCGTCGACCTGCTCAAATGGAAGAGCGAGGGGCACCCGATGGCGGAGACGATCGGGAAGATGCTCGAGACCCCGAGCCGCCTGATCTCCACGCTGTTCATCGGCAACGAATTCGTCAACGTCTCGATCTCCTCCCTGCTCGCCGCTCTCCTCATCCAGATGGTACCGGCGCACGGGGAGGTCGTGTCGTTCGCCGCCGGCACGCTCGGCATCCTGATCCTGGGGGATATCACGCCCAAGTGCA
>CAYWOT010000366.1:0-2239 GCA_964459975.1 uncultured bacterium | reverse complement strand
TCCGCGCGACTTTGCGGGTCGACGATCACCACGCGCAGATCGCCGACGGGTGAACCGCAGGCCACCAGGCGACGAGCCTGCGGCGCATCGTTTTGCACAGGTTCGACGCGGTTCTCGGTCAGCGCCATGTCACGGAAGGTCCCGACGGTCGCGCCGCTGCCGCGCCCCGGACCGCTGACCATGAGCGTCGCCTCCGCCAACCCGTAGCAGGGATAAAAGGCGCCGGGTCGGAAGCCGCAGGGGGCGAACGCGGCGGCAAAGCGTTCGAGAGTTCCGGGGTCGATGGGTTCGGCGCCGACGAAGGCCAAGGCCCAGGAGGAAAGGTCGAGGGTGGCACGCTGCTCGTCGGTGATCTTGCGGACACAAAGATCGTAGGCGAAGTTGGGCCCGCCGGAGATGGTGGCCCGGTACTTGCTGATGGCGGCCAGCCAGGTGATGGGGCTCTTGAGGAACGTGGCGGGCGAGATGGAAACGTTTGTCGCGCCGGCGAACACCGGGACAAGAACGCCGCCCACCAGCCCCATGTCATGATACATGGGCAGCCAGAACACGCTGCTGTCCTCGTCTTGTATGCCGAAAGCCTGATGGATGGCGAAGATGTTGGCCATGAGGTTCCCGTGACTGACCATGACGCCCTTGGGCCGGCTGGTCGAGCCGGAGGTGTACTGGAGCATGGCCAGCGTGTCGGGGGCGATGGCCGGTTCTTGCCAGCGCTCGGCCAGGGCGTCGGGAATCTCGTCGGTGGCGAGCATCGAGAGCCGGGAGGAAGTGGCCGCCGGATCGCTTTTTTTCGCTTCCATCAAGGCCTGGAACCGAGCCGCGCCCGCGGCGCTGCTCAGGGCGATGCGGGCCCCGGCATCGTCGGCGACGGCCTGGAAGCGCTCGAGCATGCGGTGGCGATGCGGCGGGGAGGTGGGCACCGCTATGCAACCCGCGTACAGGCAGCCGAAGAAAGCCGCAATGAAATCGAGGCCGGGCGGATAGACCAGCAGCACGCATTGGCCGACGAAGCCCATGTCCTGCAGGCGAGCCGCGATGGCTCGGGCTCTTCGATCGAGTTGGGCGTAGGTCAAACCGGCGTGATCGGCCTGGCCGTCGAGCAGATGGACGAAGGCCAATTGCCGCGGGCGTTTGCCGGCTTGGCGACGCAGCACGCGGATCAGGTGGCCGGGAAGCGGATGCGGACGAATCGGGATTGGTTCGGAAAACGACACGGTTCAGAGTCCCCCAGATAACAGAGGCCCACTACCGTCGTGGGCCTCTGTTCGTTTATAACTGAGGCCGGGTTCGTTTTCAAGGACTTCCCCATCGTCTCGATACCGCGGCCGATGCAGGGCGGCGATGGAAAGCCACGTCTCGGCCCGGGGGAACGAACGTACCGTGATGGGCCGGCGGCCGGCCATGGGATAGCGCACCAGAGCTTTCCCCGATAAGCGCACGGAAAAGGAAAACCCGCCCTCCTCTCCTGACGATGGATCCACATCGATGTCCCGCGGGGCCACGAGATGAAAGGCGCAGCCGAGGGCCTTGGCGACGGCTTCCTTGATCGACCAGAGAAGCGCCGCGGCCTTGGCCAAGTCCCCGCCCGCCAACTCCATTGCTTGGTGAAGCTCTTGTGCGTGGAAGACCCGGTGCACGGGGTAGCCATCCTGGAATTCGGCGCTTCCGGCCACATCGATGCCGATATCCGACTCGTCGCCACAAAGGGCGGCCCAGACTTCTCCGCCCGCCGTGCTGAAGGAGATGGCCGGGCCCCGGTGTTCTCCCAACAGGAGATGGGGCCGGCCCAGCCTATCGTGGACCAGCCGAACCGGGAGCGCGGCTCGGTTGGAAACCCGGAGGTGTTCACAGAGGATGGTGGCGAGCCGGCGACGGTTTTCCGTCCGACGGGTTACGCATCCTATGGAGGTTGCGGAGTTCCCCGGCACGGAGGCATAGAATACGACTCCCCCGCAAGGAACGAGACGCACAGCCTGAACGATTCCTTTCTGGCGATCCTGTGCCACGACCGCTCCCATCGGTTCGATCTGCGTCATGGCGAAACCCGGTGCAGTCGCATCGTACGAACCTGCATGATCGTACGGCCTTGATCGTCAAGACCCCGGGCGTCCCAGACACAAGACTCCTGGTCCTGGACCCGCAGGCGGGCCTCCAGGGTGATTTGCTCGCCCGCCCGGCATTGGCGCAGAAACCGCATCTCGCCGATCTCTGTGGGCAGCATCGAGCGGCGATCCTGCGG
>CAYWOT010000365.1:0-2243 GCA_964459975.1 uncultured bacterium | reverse complement strand
GACCTTGTATCCCTTTCCGAGGATCTTCTTGATCGTCTTGGCCTTGGCGGGCGATTCGACGACAACGAGCGACGTAGCCATACGACCTCCTGGGGCGGCGCCCTATGCGCCGCCGCGCAGGGTCCCCCCCGATTTCGACATTTTTTTATAATAGTCCCCGTTCCGCCTTTCAAGCAATTTCCGGAGCTCCATGTCGAGAAGACAGGGAAGCAGCTCCGGAACGGGTACATCCAGGGAACCTGCGATTTCGCCGAGTTGCCGTTCCACGGACAGAAACCGGAGGATGCGGCCCTCGAGCCCCCCTTCCCGCCCGTCGTCGGCGCCGCCGGTGGGTCCGCCCCGCGCACCGGAGGAATGGCCCAGCGCCATGCAGACGTCCTGCGCGCCGGTCACGACCAGCGCGCCGTCCCGGAGAAGCCCGTTGCTTCCCTCGGTGTGGGGGAACGCGGGGCTGCCGGGGACGGCCAGGACCTCCCTCCCCTGCTCCAGCGCGAAGCGCGCCGTGATCAGCGCGCCGCTCTTCGCCGGGGCCTCCGCCACGACCACCGCCCGCGCCAGACCGCTGATGATCCGGTTCCGCGCAGGGAAACGACGCGGCAGCGGGCGCGTGCCGGGAGGACATTCCGACACGATCGCGCCGCGCCCGAGAATGGCGTTCCGCAATCGTCCCGCCTCCGGCGGGTACAGGACGTCGACGCCGCACCCGAGGACCGCCACGGTCTCTCCCCCGGCCGAAAGTGCGCCCTCGTGGGCCGCCGTATCGATTCCGCGGGCCATCCCGCTCACGACGGCGAACCCGTGGAATGCGAGATCGGCGGAGAGCCCCAGGGCGAACTCTCTTCCGGCGGACGTGGGGGCGCGGCTTCCGACGATGGCCACCGACGATTCCCCCGAGGGAAGGGAGCCCCGGACGTACAGCGCCAGAGGCGCGTCGGGCACGGCCGAAAGCAGCGGCGGGTACCCGTCCGACCCGAGGGTCACGATCCGGACGCCGATCCGGGCGCAGGTCTCGCGCACCCGATCCGCCCGATCCCCCGCCTCCCGCGAGCCGGCAGCCTCGATCCCTTTTCGCAGGAAGGACCGCTCGGAGAAGCGGATTCCGTCCGGCTCATCGCAAACGGGTCCGCGGCGCGTCGACAGCAGCGCGAGGTGGCGCGCGGTGAACCCTTCCACGAGGGACATCCGGAGGAGGACATCGGCCGGCGTCTGGTCGGGCGTCATGGGGCGGGGGGAAACCTCCGGGGGTTTTCTCCCGCCCCATCAAGACCCGTGCCGCGCTTTGCCTGCGCTTCGCGGCCCGAACGCTTACCTCACACCCCGTCGTGCCGCGGTTCCCGTCGGGAACGACTGCTGGGCGTAGGTCACATACGCCGTCGCCGAGCCGGGGAGGGTCCGGAGGACCACCGCCTGGGCCACGGCAATGCTCTCCTTCCCCGATCGTTCCCGCCCTTCCCACGTCGCATCGTCCCGCTGGACGTAGAGGTGGAAGACGTCGCCCACGCCGACGCCGGCGTCGGTACCGCGGTCGAGATAGACGACATCGCCGGTCGCCAGCTCCACCTTCAGCGACCGCGCCGCGACGACAAAGGCTTCGAGCGGGCTTCCTCCTTCCCGCGGATGCACCGGAGAGTAGGAAGGAATCTCCTCGCTGACCACGTCGTCACGACCGAGGTCCTCGAACGACCTGCGGACGACCGCCTTTACCTGTCCGTTCTCCGAATCCGTGACCTGGAGGATTCCCACGAGGTATCGGACGTATCCGGAAACCGGTCTGCCGGCCGAAGACCGGACCGGTCCGCGAACCCGATAGACGCCGAGAATCTGGTCCGGAGGGATCTTCTTGTCGAGGGAAAGATACACCGTGTCCCCTTCCGAAAATGCGACCTTCGCCTGCTCCCCGCCTACGATCGACCCGATCCCCGCGGGTCGCTGGGGCGTAAACTCTCCGGCCCGCACGAACTCCTCGGGCGTAATCGGAAGCACCGGCGCCGCGGTCGCGGGCGCCGCCTGAGACCCGGCTTCCGACGGGGTTTCGGCGGCCGACGCCGCTGCGGGCGCTGCCGCGGGAGCGGAGGCGGAGCCCGTTTTCCGCACTTCCCATGCGTACATCCGCGAGGCGGGCGGGAAGATCACGATCCGGATCCCCGGATAGATGTAATGGGGATTCGTCAGGAACCGGTTGCGCTCCCACAGCTGGGGCCATAGCCAGGGAGATCCGAGGTATCGCGCCGAAAGGTCCCACA
>CAYWOT010000364.1:0-2245 GCA_964459975.1 uncultured bacterium | reverse complement strand
AGGCGAACGCGTCCACCCAGCAGTACCGGCTGTCCAGCGTCACCCGTCCCTCGCGCAGGGATATCGCCCTTTCGTCGCCGAGCAGAGTCCGAAGCCTCCTGAGCGTCGTCGCGAAAGACTGGTGCGCAAGGTCTCCTTCCGCGTCCGGCCACAGAATGTCCGTCACGCTTTCCTCGGGGACGGCCTTCCCCCCCAGGGCGACCAGCGCCTTGAGCATCAGCAGAGGCTTGTGCTGCACCTTCCGGGAAAACGCCAGGGGCTTTTCGTCCCTGAGGACGTCGAACCTGCCGAGCGCGCAGACTTTCACCGGCCACGGCCAGCGGCCGCTGTCCGGGATCCCGGTGTCCGGGAGGAGCGCGTTCCGTCGGATGAGGTCGCGGACGTACTCCGCCTCGATTCCCTTTTCGACGGCCTCGGCGGCGATCCGCTCCAGCAGGCCCGGCCGCCAGATGTACGTGTCAACGTAGCCGCGCTCCCGCCCGAGACCCAGTCCTTTTCGCAGCGCCGCCAGACCGGATTTCTCGTCGCCGTGGACCAGGAACAGGTACCCTTCCGCCAGCAGACAGACGAATCGCAGAAAGTGCATTCCGCTCTCTTCCCCGATCCGCCGTGCGCAGACGACGTGGCGGCGCGCCTCGTCGCACCGGCCTCCCTCGTGAAGGACGAACGCCCGCTGCAGGTGGGCCAACGCCTCCGTCCAGGGATTGCCGACCTCCTCGCAGATGTCCAGGCCTTTTTGGGAGTGGAACAGCGCCTGCGCCTGGTCCCCGCGGTGCAGCGCGTCCCAGCCGGCGAGGTGATGGCACAAGGCCGCCTCCCAGGGGCGCCCCGCGGCGAGCGACGGCATCATCTTCCGCAGGAACCGCCTCGCCGTCCCCGCGTCCCCCGTGTGCATGCAGGACAACGCCCCGTGCCCCGACAGCAGGCAGTCCATCAGGTGGACGCCGGTAGCGTCGGCCAGCGCGATCCCCTCGGTCACGGCGCGCAGGGAATGTTCATGGAGGCCGTTCGCGTTGGCGTACGCCGCCTCGAGCCAGGATAGCGAAAGGCGCGAGAGAGGCGAGATCTCCGGCCGGCGGATCATGTCGCGCAGCGATTCGAGAAGCACCCCCGTCGTCTGGAAATCGCCGCCGTGGAACCGGTAGTATGCGACGTTGAGCAGGGCGGTGAACTTCAGCGGGATCTCGCGCGTGGTCCCCGCAAGGCGCATCGCGCGCTCCGCCCACGTTTCCGTGTCGACGGCTCTCGGACGCCTGAGGGACACCGCCTTGATCATGGCGCCCGTAACCCCCGACTCCGCCACCTCGGACGGAGCGGCCCCGCCTGCCCTGCACATCCTCTGAAGCGCGGAAAACCAGGGATCGAGGGATTTCAGGCTCGCCCCGCCGTACACGATCGCGTCGACGATGCCCGCCCACGCAAGGAACGTCCCTTCCCGGTCGCGTTCTTTCGTGAAGCGCCGGAAGGCGCTCTCGAAATCGCTCCGGCTCTCGGCGGGCCGGGAAGGCAGCCGGCAGACCCCCCTCCAGTAGAGGAGCCACGGATCTTTCTCGCAAATCCCGCCCGGCAGGCTTCCGAGCCACTCGGCGAGCGTCCCGCTTCGTCCCTCGCGAACCAGCGTCGGTGCCTGCCGGAGGAAGATCCGGCCGAAGGCGCGGAAGTCGCCGACCTCGCGGAAGAGCCGGGCCGCCTCCTCGACGTATCCCGACTCTTCCAGGACGGCGGCCGCCTTCCCCCGGATGCGCTGGATGTATTTCGCGGAAAACAGATCGCCGGCGCGCGAGATCAGGAAGTCCCGGAACAGCGGATGGTACTCGTAGACCGGTTCGGGCTCCGGGCGCACCTCGGTGAAATAGTTGTGGCGGTTGAGGTAGGAAAGAATCTCTCCGGCTCGCGCCACTCCCGTCAGCCGCGCAGCCATCTTCGCCGTCATCCGCGGGAGGTTGGCGCTTTTCAGCAGGAACGACTGGATCTCGTCCTTGAGGCCTTCCAGGATTTCCGCGCCGAAATAATCGAAGACTTCCTGCGGTTTCGTCCGAGGAAGTTTTCGGCGCTCGATCGCTCCCGGCACGGCTCTCTCAAGCAGAAGCACGAAGCCGGCAGCCCATCCGCCCGTCGCGTCGTGCACGTTCCGGATCGCGGCGGCGCCCAGTTTTCCCTTCCACCGGAGGCGCGCGATTCCCGCCGTCTCCTTGGGCGTGAGGCGCAGCTCCCTCCAGCCGATCACCGCAAGCAGGCGCTCCGC
>CAYWOT010000363.1:0-2265 GCA_964459975.1 uncultured bacterium | reverse complement strand
CGCGCGATCCGGGCGCAGGGCCGGAGCGTGACGGTGGACCTCCTGGGGGAGGCCGCCGTGTCCGAGGCCGAGGCGCGGGAGTACGCCGACCTGTACGTGGCGCTGGCCGGCCGGCTCGCGGCCGGGCTTTCGGGCCGGCTGGCCGCCGATCCCGCGCGCGAGCGGCGTTTTGCCTCCTTGAACCTCTCGGTCAAGATCTCCTCCCTGTCCTCGCGGATCGGGCCGGACCATCACGCCGACAGCGTCCGACGGGTCGGCGAGAGACTGCGCCCCGTCTTCCGGAAGGTGCGCGACGCCGGCGGATTCGTGACGCTGGACATGGAGACCTACGCGGAGAAGAACATCACGATCGACGTTTTGTTGAGCCTGCTCGACGAGGAAGAGTTCCGGGAGTGGGCCGGCGCCGGAATCGCCCTGCAGGCGTACCTCACGGACACGCGGGAGGACATCGGCCGGATCGCGCGATGGGCGAGGGAGCGGAAGCGCCGCGTCACCATCCGGCTTGTGAAAGGCGCATACCGCGAGTACGAGAACGTCGTGGCCGCGCAAAGCGGCCGGCCCTCGCCGGTCTTTTCCCGGAAGACCCACACCGACTGGAACTACGAGCGCTGCGTTGAGGCGATCCTGGACGACGCCGAATACACGGCGCTCGCCGCCGGGACCCACAACGTCCGGTCGATCGCCAAGGTCCTGGCAGCGGCGCGGGAGCGGGGGGTGCCCGGGGAGGCCTTCGAGTTCCAGATGCTCTACGGAATGGCCGAGCCGGTAAAGCGCGCCCTCGGGGAGATGGGGCATCCGGTGCGGGACTACGCGCCGGTCGGAGAGCTGCTCCCGGGGATGGCGTATCTCGTTCGCCGTCTCCTGGAGAACAGCTCCAACGAAGGGTTCCTCCGGCGGCGCTTCGTGGAAAACGCGCCGCAGGAGGAGCTGCTCCGCGCTCCGGAAGGCCCCGAGGAGCGTCCGCCTTCTCCGGCCGTTTCCCGGGCGGTTCCGGACCCCGGGCCGTTCCGGAATGCGCCCCACATCGACTTTACGCTCGAACGGGAGCGGAACGGTTTTCGGGAAGCCGTCGAGCGGGTGCGCGCGTCGCTCGGACGGGAATACCCTGCGGTGATCGGCGGCCGCGACGTCCGTACGTCGGAGCGGATTCTCTCCGAAGATCCGGCGCGCCCCGGGTCGGTCATAGGCGTCGGCCACGGGATCGACCGTGCCCTGGGAGACCGGGCTCTTTCCGTCGCGCGGGCGGCGCAGAAACGTTGGGGGCGCCTCCGGGGCGCGGAGCGGGCGCGGATCCTGTTTCGCGCCGCCGGGCTCGCGCGAGCCAGAAGAAAGGAGCTGGCGGCCTGGCAGGTCTTCGAGGTGGGCAAGAGCTGGACGGAGGCCGACGCCGACGTGGCCGAGGCGATCGACCATCTCGAATATTACGGACGGGAGATGATCCGCCTCGACGCCCCGGTCTCCCTCGGGGAGTGTCCCGGCGAGGAGAACCGCTATTTCTACCGTCCGAGGGGAGTCGGGGTCGTCATCGCGCCGTGGAACTTCCCGCTCGCCATTTCGGTCGGAATGGTCTCCGCCGCGCTCGTGACGGGCAATGCGGTCCTCTACAAGCCGTCCAGCCTCTCTCTCGTGAACGGCTGGCAAGCCTTCTCGCTCCTGAGGGAAGCGGGAATTCCCGACGGCCTCCTCCAGTTCCTTCCGGGACGGGGCGGCGTCGTGGGCGGCCATCTCGTGGCCCATCCGGAAACCGACTTCATTCTCTTCACCGGCTCCCGGGGGGTCGGACTGTCGATCGTCGAGACGGCGGGAAAGACCGTCGCGGGCCAGCGCGGGGTGAAGAAGGCCGTCACCGAGATGGGGGGCAAGAACGCGGTCATCATCGACGACGACGCCGACCTGGACCAGGCGGTGCCCGCCGTGGTGCGGTCGGCCTTCGGCTACCAGGGGCAGAAGTGCTCGGCCTGCTCCCGGGTGATCGTGCTCCCGGCGTGCCACGACCGGTTTCTCGCGCGCCTCGTGGAGGCGGTGCGGTCGATTCCGGTGGGCCCCCCGGACGACCCCGCCCATTCCTTCGGGCCCGTGATCGACGCGGCGGCCAAGCGAAAGATCGACGGATACATCGAGACGGGGCGAAGGGAAGGGGAGGTCGCCGCCGAGCTCTCCGTTCCCGGGGAGGGACACTACGTCTCCCCGGTCGTGCTCACGGGACTGCCGCCGGGGTCGCGCGTGCTCCGGGAGGAGATCTTCGGGCCGGTCCTCTCCGTCGTC
>CAYWOT010000362.1:1254-2290 GCA_964459975.1 uncultured bacterium | reverse complement strand
TGCTTCCGCTGCAGTTCGAGAACGGGGAGAGCCGGGAAACGCTTGGCCTGACGGGGAAGGAAACGTACGCGATCGAGGGGATCACCGGCGGGATCTCGCCGGGGAAACGCCTCGCCGTGCGGACGTCCGGAGACGGAGGGGAGAGGACGTTCTTCGCGGCCGCCCGCGTCGACACCCCGGAGGAGGTCCGGTATTTCGAAAACGGGGGGATCATGCCGTACGTGCTCAGGCGGATCGTCGCGCGCGCGAATTCGCGCTGAAACGCTACAGCGTGTCGAGCGTCGGTTCCCGGACCTCGAACCGCCTCGCCCGGAGCGCCCCGCGCACCATCGGACCGTTGACGGTGTCCAGGCGGAGAATGACGACCATCCGGTCGGCCCCCTTCGTCTCGGGCGCGATGAGACAACTGCGCAACGCCACGCCGAGCTCGCGCACGGCATCCATCAGCTCGTCGAACCGTCCGAGCGAGCGGGGAAGCAGGACGTCGACCCGCAGGCCCACGCCGTCGATCCCCAAGACGTCGACGAACGCGTTGATCACGTCGAGCTTCGAGATGATCCCCACCAGCCGGTCGCCCGCAAGCACCGGAAGCGCCCCGAACCGCTTCCGCTGAATGATGAGGAGAACGTCTTCGACCGCGTCTTCCGGCGTGACGGACCAGACCTCGGTCTTCATCACCTCCCGAACCTTCCGGTCGTGCACCGGCGCCTCTTCCGGCCCGGCCAGGTGGTCGCTCGTGAGCGAGGCGTTCCGCAGGTCCGTGTCCGTAAGGATGCCGACGAGCTTTCCCCCTTCCAGCACGGGGAGATGGTTGATCCGGAAATTCCGCATGACGTCGGCGGCGTGGGTCAACGGATCGTCGGGGCCGACCGTCTTGGGGTCCCGCGTCATCCTCCTGCCAACCAGCATAGTCCACCCCCGGGCGGTGCGGGGTTCGCCGCGAAAGGCCTTCCGCTGCGGCTAGGGCGCCGCCCCCGTAATCGTCCCGGCCGCCGGATCGGCTTTTCGCCGTCCTGCGACGGTACGGATCAGGTCA
>CAYWOT010000362.1:0-1244 GCA_964459975.1 uncultured bacterium | reverse complement strand
CCCGAAGTCGAAGCGGTTGTAATACATCTTGACGGCGGGGAGCTGGACCTTCCTCTCGATCTCGTCGACGTCGGCCGTTTCCGACATGGCCTCTCCCAGGATCTCCAGCCACGTCTCGACGGTATCCTTCCCGGCGGAGGTCGCCGCAGAGACGAGGACGCCCTCGATGCGCGAGAGATCGCAGCCGACTTCGCAGGTCGAAAAGCAGCCGGACGAGATCTTCACCCGGACGGCCTCGAGCGGTTTGGCCGTGTCCGGAACGATCCGTACGCCCTGGGTCCGGAGTTCGTCGGCCCAGGCGGCCAAGACGGCGTACCGGAGCCCGTATTTTCTCAACACGGAATGCTCGACCCTGACTTGTTCGTCCCGGATCCCCACCATGTTCGCCCTCCCTTTTTGGATCGGCGGTTGCCGGATCACCTCCGTCCGAGGATTCCGTCGAGTTCGAGCAGGATCTCCTCGGAATATTCGGGATAGGATCGCTCAAGCGCGTCGGTCATCTGGTCGCGGAAGGTCATGTTGTCCTCGATCTCCACCGCGAAGATATGAATCTCCCGGTCCGGTGGGAGGGGGATTCCCATCCGCCGGCCCAACGCAAGGGTCGTCGCAAAGTTGGCGTCGTGGATATTGCTCAGGTGAATAGTATCGCGAAGCGCTTCTGCGGTAAAGCGGTACCACGCTCCCGGCAGCCCGCCGGCGGAGCGGATCGAATCGAGCACGATCAGGCGGTCGAAACCGGCCAGGACGGCCAGGACGTCGAGGCCGCCGACCGTGCATTCGTCGATCACGCTCACCCCGGGAACGCCGCTCAGCCGCCGCGCGGCGGCGCGAGCGAGCCGCACGCCGACCGCGTCGTCGGAGAGGATGGGGTTGCCCATGCCGAGCACCAGCGTCCTCACCCGCCGTCCCCTTTTCTTTTGAAGCCGGCGCCGTCTAGCAGCGGCGCCGGAACTCCCGGTACGGCGCGCCTCGCTTGAAAATCGTCACCTGGAGAGGCATCTGCCCCGGGAGGCTGTGGGTCGCGCAGCTGAAGCACGGGTCGAACGACCGGAACGCCATTTCGACCATGTTCAGGATCCCCTCGGTCGGTTCCACGCCGGGCTTGATGAGCCAGGAAGCCGCCTTCCGGGTGACCATGTGGATCGCCGCGTTGTTGTTCGTCGTGCCGACGATCAGGTTGGCGGAGATGCAGATCCCGTTCTTGTCGCACGTGTAATGATGGGTCAGCGTCCCCCGCATCGCTT
>CAYWOT010000361.1:0-2300 GCA_964459975.1 uncultured bacterium | reverse complement strand
TCCGAAAAATCCGACCCGTTCATCGGAAATGGCGGTCTCTCGCCCGAAGTGGCCGTCTCCTGGGAAGCGGGGGCGGACGCGACGCTTTTCGACCGGAAAGGAAGGATCTCGGCGACCTGGTTCTACCAGGACTTCCGCGACCTGATCCAGTTCGACGCCTCGGCCGCCGGCCCGGCGGGGTTCGGGCAGCTTCGAAACGTCGGACGGGCGTTCTCCCGGGGCGTGGAGGCCGAGGTGGAGGCCAGGTTCTCGCCCGCGGTGTCGGCGCTGTTGACGTACACGTACTCGGGCACGTGGGACGCGATCAACCGGCGCCGGATTCTGGGAATTCCGACCCAGCGGGGCACGCTGTCCCTGCTCGTGCATCCTTCGCCCAGGTGGGAGGGCCGCATCGACTGGCGGCTGGAGAGCGACCAGCTCGACGCTCCGCCCAACGGGGGAGACATCCGGCGGCCCGGGTACGCCCGGGTCGACCTGTTCGGCCGCTACCGGTGCTTCGTTTCGCCGGCAACGTCCACGGAGATCGACCTGGTCGGGAAGGTGCAGAACCTGCTGGCGAGGAAATACGAAGAGCGCAAGGGGTACCCGTCCCCGGGATTTCACTTCCTTCTGGGCGCCGAGATGCGGATCTAGAAGGAAAAAGGGGGGCGCCGTGCCCGAGACCGGGACCGAGATGGGGCGAACGGAAGGGACCGAAAGAGGCGCGGGGGCGCAGGGGCTTGGCCGGCCGCTCTTCTGGTCGGCGTGCGCCCATGTCCTGGCCGCCGCGGTCCTGATCGCGCAGGGGCTTGGCCGGCCGCCCGCCCCGCTGCGGGCAGTGGACGTGGTCCTCGTGAGAGCGGCTCCGGGCGGCGGGGCCGGGGCGGGGCCGTCGGCGGCACGGCCCGTCGCCTCGGAAGCGTCGCGCCGACCGAAACGCGCTCGGCACACGCCTCCGCCGGGACCGGCGGTTCCCGAGGCGGCACCGGCTTCGGCTCCCGCGCCGGAGGAGGTTCCGCCGGAGCGGCCGCCGCCGACCGTGCCGCCGCCGGTCGAAGGGCCGGCTCTTCCGGAAGAAGCGGCGCCGTCCGGCGCGCTCCGGAGGCCGGAGGCGGAAGGGCCGGAAGAGGCCGGGGAAGCGCCGCGCGCGCCGGCGGGACCGGCCGGGGGGAAGGCGGAGTCGGTTGCCGGCTCCGCGGCCGGCGGCGGGGAAAAGTCTGCGCCGGGCACTGCGGGTGCGCCGCAAACGGGGGGCGCGGGGCCCGGGGTGGGTACGGCCGCGGCGGCCGGCGTCCTGCGGGCGAGGATCCAGGCCGGCATCGTCTATCCGGACGAGGCGGTGCGGCGGGGGGAGCAGGGCGACGTGCTTCTTCGCATCCGCGTCGGCCGCGCCGGCGTGCCGATGGAGATCGGCGTCGTCCGCAGCAGCGGGGCCGCCCTCCTGGACGAGGCCGCGCGGCGTGGAGTCGTGCGCGCCGCGCCGCTGCCGGCCCCTCCCGGCTGGGTAGAGGTCCCGGTCCGGTTTCGGCTCCGCTAGCCCCGCCTTTCCTCGCCCTTATGCGAAGGTATAATCTGATATGATACATCGATGACGATTTCGTGACGCTTCGGGAGGGCGATGCATGGACCGCGGCATTCTGGAGAAATGCCGGGAAGAGCTCCAGCGGCAGATGGACGAGCTGCTCGCGGGAGCGGGCAGGACGGTCTCCGACATGACGATGGTCTCCGAGGAGAACTTCCCGGATCCGACCGATCGGGCGCTCCTCGAATCGAACCGGAACTTCACGCTCCGTCTCCGCGACCGAGAACGCAAGCTCCTCGCCAAGATCAAGGAAGCCATGAAACGGATCGACGACGGGACGTTCGGCGTCTGCGAGGCGTGCGGAGGGGAAATCAGCGCGAAGCGGCTGGTCGCGAGGCCGGTCACCACGTTGTGCATCGACTGCAAGACGGTCGCCGAGGAGGAGGAAGGCCGATAGGGTGTTCGCGCGGCGGTCCTCCCCGGCGGCGGGTTCGACCGGGTCCCGACCCTCCCGTTTCTTCCACGCCTTCACCGGAGGAACCATGACGGAACTGCGAAAGGACCCCATCGTGGGCCGGTGGGTCATCATCTCCACCGAGCGGGGGCGGCGCCCCCACGAGTTTCCGCAAGAGCGGGTCCGGCGGCCGGACGGGTTCTGTCCCTTGTGCCCGGGGAGCGAGAGGATGACGCCCCCCGAGATCCTCGCCTACCATGAGGGGGGGCCGTCGAAGGACGGGAAATGGACGCTCCGGGTCGTTCCCAACAAGTTCCCCGCACTGCGGATCGAGGGGGATCTCGG
>CAYWOT010000360.1:0-2308 GCA_964459975.1 uncultured bacterium | reverse complement strand
GAGGTAACCCATGTCCGCCAACGCGCTCATCGCGCTGTCGCCGCTTCTGATCGTCTCCGGAACCGCCGTCGCCGTTCTGCTCGCGATCGCGGTTCGCCGGCGCCACCGGCACGCCGCGGGGCTGACCGTGTTCGGGCTCGCCTTTGCCCTGGCCGTGCTGCCCACCGCGTCCGCCACTTCTCCGGGACCGGTCCCGCCTCTCCTCACGCTGGACCACTACGCCTTCCTCTACATGGGGCTCATCTTCGCAGCGACGCTCGCGGTGGCCCTTTTCGCCTACGGATACCTCGAGCGGCGCGGCGGAAACCGCGAGGAATTCTACGTGCTGCTCCTCCTGGCGGCCCTCGGATCGGCCGTCCTTGCCGCGGCCACCCATTTCGCCTCCTTCTTCCTGGGCCTGGAGCTGCTGAGCGTGTCCCTGTACGCGCTGATCGCCTATTCGCAAGCGGGCGACGACGACCGCCCCGTGGAGGCGGGCCTGAAATACCTCGTGCTCGCAGGCGCCTCGTCCGCGTTTCTCCTGTTCGGCCTGGCCCTGTTGTACGCCCGGTTCGGCGAGATGGACTTCGCGCGCCTCGGCAGCTCCATCGCCGCCGCCAGCGGATACCGGGACGCGTTTCTCCTCCTCGGATCGGCCATGGTCCTCACGGGCGTCGGGTTCAAGCTCGGCGTGGTCCCGTTCCACATGTGGACCCCCGACGTGTACGAAGGCGCCAACGCGCCGGTCGCCGCCTTCGTCGCCACCGTCTCCAAAGGGGCCATGGTCGCACTGCTCCTGCGCTACTTCGTCGTCTCGGGAGGCTACGCCTCGCAGCCGGTGATGGCGGCCGTGGGCCTGATCTCCATTGCGTCGATGCTCGCGGGAAACCTGCTCGCCCTGCTTCAGAACAACGTCAAACGGATCCTCGCGTATTCCTCCATTGCGCACCTGGGCTACGTCCTCGTCGCCTTCGTGGCGGGCGGAAGCCTGGCGGGAGAGGCGGTGACCTTCTACCTGCTCGCCTATTTCGTGACGACCCTGGGCGCGTTCGGCGTCGTCGCCGTCTGTTCCGGCCCGGACGGCGACGCGGAAGACCTCGACGCGTACCGGGGGATGTTCTGGCGCAGGCCGTGGCTGTCCGGTGTCTTCGCCGCAATGCTGTTCTCGCTGGCGGGAATGCCCGTCACTGCAGGGTTTCTCGGAAAATTCTACGTAATCGCGGCGGGGATGCGGTCGACCATGCTCGGGCCTGTTCTCGTGCTCGTGGCGGGGAGCGCCGTCGGGCTGTTCTATTACCTGCGCATCATCGTCGCCCTGTTCGCCCGCGACTCCGCGCAGGGGCGGGCGGCCAAGCCCGACGCGCCCCCGATCACCGCTCCGGGAGGCCTTGCCCTCACCACCCTCGTGCTGCTGCTCGTCGCCGTGGGCGTTTACCCGGAGCCGTGGATGCGACTCGTGCGGGCGGCGGTCGCCAGCCTCGTTCCGGGACTTTGAGAAGGCGGCGGCCCGTCGCTTTGCCTCCCGCAAACGGCCTTGTCAAAGGGCCGCCGTGACGGTATACTGCATACGCTTTTTGTGCGCCCTACGAACCGGGTGCGCGGCATCGGAACGATCCTGTGCGACGGCGGCAGTCGCAAGTCTCTCCGACTTAACGACAGGGGTGTGTGCGGCATGATCATCGAATGCAGCGCCTGCGACGCCCGTTTTCGGATGAGAGAATCGATGCTGGAGGGATTTCGCGGCGCGCAGGTCCGCTGCCGCCGGTGCGGCGCAACGATCACCGTCGAGAAGCCCGGCGCCCGGACGCGGCGGTCGCGACCCGGGGTGGCGCCCGCGAACCTCGATACGCTTCCCCATACGGCGCCCAGTGCAGGCCACGCCCCTGCCGGGACGGCGCCCGCGGAGACCCCCGTCCGGCCGCGCAACGCCCCCGACAACGTCTATCCTCTCGAACGGTTCCGCCAAAGCGGAGCCCGGAAGCCCGTCGGGGGAGGCTTCGACATATCCGGCCGTCTGCGTCCGGAGCCCGAGGGAGCGCCGGACCTTTCGATCCCCTGGGCCGCGGCGCTTTCGGTCGCCGCAGACTCCGAGCCGGCACCGGAACGGATCCCGCCCTCCCTCCTCACCAAGGCGTTTCCGGACCCCGGCGAAGAAAGCCCGGCGTTGCAGACCGCCCCCGACTGGAGCAACGCAAGGCGTTGGCCGTTCGGCACCCGCCGACGCTCCCGGGGCGACGCCGGCGAGTCCCGCCTTTGCTTTCCGCGCCCCTTGCACATCGCCGCCGTCTATCTTTTCCTTTTGTTTCTGGGCGGATTTGCGTTTCTGCTC
>CAYWOT010000359.1:853-2309 GCA_964459975.1 uncultured bacterium | reverse complement strand
CCGTTGCCTTCGGCGCAGCGGATGCCGGACCGCACCAAGCGGCCCAAGCGAACAGAAGCGCTGCGACCGTCCTGCAGGCCGATCCCCCCACTGCTCATCCCCTTTGGACCCCATGCTGGGTTCCGCTCCCTGTTTGAAGCGGATGGCCGCCGGACGGATCCGGTTTCCGGCGTTTGAAAAAGGCCGCTCCATTATAGCAGCGCCGGCGGCCCGGTTGCCGCGCACTCGGGATTTCGGCTATGCTTTACCGAAACCCGGGCCCCGGGGGACCGACGGAAGGGGAGGTGTCATGGAACGGAAACGGACAGCGGCGGAAGGCCGGCCCCGGCGCGGCGCCGGGAGCCGTCAGGGAACCCGCGGACCGAGGCAGACGGAGACCGAACCGCTCCTGGACCACCTGAGCGCGCGGGCGATGCAAGGCGATGAAACGGCGTTCCTCGACCTCGTCCGTTTCCATTCCACCTTCAACCCCGTTCCCTTCACGCCCGAGCTGCTCCGCGTCTCCGGGCTCGACGACGTCACGAAGGAACGGCTCATGGGGCGGCTCAAGCGGAAGGAGGACCGGCTCCTGCGGCCCTTCCCGTCGGTCGACCTGATGTTCTGGGGCGAGGAATGGGTCCAAAAGGCGCTGAACCGCTTCCTGTGGAAGACGCGCGGGGGGAAGAAGGTGCCGAACGAGGCCTTCCTGGGAAGGCTGTGGGAGGCCTCGAGCGACGGCGCCATGCTGCAGCTCCGGATCTACCGGAAGGCCGCGGTGACGTCGTCCGCCTGGGTCCGGGTGAAGTACCCCTATTTCGCCAACCTCGGCCTGTCCGAGGCGCAGATGCTCAAGGTGGCCCGGGCTGAAGGATGCCGGTTCGAAGAGGGGGAGTTCTTCTCCGCCGTGCGCCGCTTCAGCCGGCGAAACCCTCCGGGCGGGCGCCGCGGAACAACTCCTCGACGCTGATCATGTAGGGACGGAGCGCCCGGGTTTTCTGCGGCTCCAGGTCCGTTGCCGGAGCGGGCCGCAGTCCGGACCGGTGGGGATGGTCTTCCGCAACGCGCAGGTGCCGGCGGAGGAGTTGCTCGATCGCCGGCAGGAACGGCCTTTCCGTGAAGTCGCAGAAGGAGAAGGCGATGCCGGCCGCGCCCGCGCGGCCCGTGCGGCCGGTCCGATGGATGTACGATTCCGGGTCCTCGGGCAGGTCGTAGTTCACCACGTGCGAGATCCCCACGATATCCAGGCCGCGCGCCGCGATGTCGGTCGCGACGAGGACCCGCACCCTGCCGTTCCGGAAATCCTCGAGTGCACGCTCCCGCGCCCGCTGCGTCTTGTCGCCGTGGATCGCGCCGGCCGCGACGCCGGAGGCGGCCAGGTCGCTTGCGACCCGATCCGCGCGGTGGCGGGTTCGCGTGAAGACCAGGACGTTCCGGAGCGCGGGATCGCGGAGCAGGTGCCGCAGCAGCGCCGGCTTGT
>CAYWOT010000359.1:0-843 GCA_964459975.1 uncultured bacterium | reverse complement strand
TTGTCGCGCTTCTCCACGAAGTACAGGAAATGCTCCACGGCGTCCGGAGCCGGCGCCTGCGGCGTCGCCGCCACTTCGACCGGCTGCTCGAGGATCGTGTCCGCCAGCCTGCAAATGTCGCCGGGGATCGTGGCGGAGAAGAAGAGCGACTGGCGCCGGGCCGGAAGCGAGTCGACCACCCGCCGGATGTCGTGGATGAAGCCCATGTCGAGCATGCGGTCGGCCTCGTCCAGGACGAAGATTTCGACCGCATCGAGCCGGACCAGCCCCTGCCCCATCAGGTCAAGGAGACGGCCGGGCGTGGCCACGAGAACGTCGACGCCGCCCCGAAGCGCCCTTTCCTGCGGCACCTGGCTCACGCCGCCGTAGACCACGGTCTGCCGCAGGCCGGTGTATCGCCCGTATTCCCCGAAGCTCGCGCCGACCTGCGTGGCCAGCTCGCGGGTCGGCGTGAGCACCAGGGCGCAGACCGGCCGGAACCCCCGTCTCCTCCCTTTTCTGCCGGCGGGTGCGGGGTCCCGCCCGTTTCCGGCATTCCCGAGTCGTTGCAGGATGGGCAGCGCGAAGGCCGCCGTCTTCCCGGTACCGGTCTGGGCGCATCCGAGCAGATCCCTCCCCGCCAACACGTGGGGGATCGCCTTTGCCTGGATCGGCGTGGGTACCTCGTAGTTCATGGCCTGCACGGCGCTCAGCAGCTCCGGCGCAAGCCCCAGTTTCTCAAACGTCATCTGTACCTCTCCTTCTGTATCTTCGCCGCGGCGCGCTCACGCGCTCCGTGTACGGCTGGCAACCTCTGCGCTTAGACGTGAAATGAGCCCCCGGCCGGGGGAGCAGACGCGCTTG
>CAYWOT010000358.1:0-2337 GCA_964459975.1 uncultured bacterium | reverse complement strand
CCTGCTGACCGACAAGAGCTTCGCCCTCAAGGTCCGGGATCTCTTCGAGCATTGCGCGGATCCGGACACGGCGGACATCCATCTGCTGAAGGTCGGCCGGCATTTCCGGCTGTCGGACGGACGAAAGGCGATCGTGGCCAGGAACGAGGCGGAAAACCGGAAGCTGGAAGCCCTTTGCCGCGGAAGGATCCCGGTCTATATCGCCGACGGGTTTTCAGGGCCGTCGATCGCGTTCGTGGCGGCAAACGGCGCGGCGCCGGATGACCTTCTCTCGCGCCTCTACACCCGGTACAGCAGGCCGGGTACGCGCCCGCCGTTTTCCGTTCGGGAAGTCTCTCCCCGGGGGGAACGGGATCTGTTTCTTCCGTCGAACGCGGATTTTTCGGAGATGGGCCGTGCGCTCCTCCGCTGATCTCCGGACCGCCTCGGAGCTTCCGCCGCGTCTTGCAGACCGATGGAATGCTCTGCTCGCCGGGTTGGGTGGCCTCGGGTCCGCCGTCATCGCGTTCAGCGGAGGCGTGGACAGCACGCTTCTCCTGTATGCGGCACAGCGGGCGCTGGGGGAACGGATCCTCGCCGTGACCGCGACCTCGCCCACCTACCCGAAGGCGGAGCGCGACGAGGCCTGCCGGATCGCCGGCGACTTCCGGATTCGCCACCGACTCGTGGAATCGAACGAACTCGCCCTTCCCGGCTTCTCGCGAAATCCTCCCGACCGCTGCTACCATTGCAAGAAGGAGCTGTTCGGCATCTTGTCGCGGATCGCCCGGGAGGAAGGCTACGCGGCGGTGTGCGACGGCACCAACGCGGACGACGAGGCCGACTTCCGCCCCGGACGACGCGCGGCGAAAGAGTGGGGCGTGCGCAGCCCCCTGCTGCAGAGCGGCATCGGCAAGGAGGACATCCGGGCCTTCAGCCGGCATTTCCGCCTGCCGACCGCCGACAAAGGGGCGTTCGCCTGTCTTTCCTCGCGGTTCCCGTACGGGACGACGATCGACGCCGACGCCCTGCGCCGCGTGGAGGCGTGCGAGGAGGTTCTCCGGCGGTTCGCCTTCCGCCAGTACCGGGTGCGCGTCCACGGCTCCGTCGCCCGGATCGAGGTCGGCCGGGACGAGATCCTGCGCCTCTTCGAGCCCGAGATCACGGAGGCCGTCCACCGGGCTTTCCGGGCCAACGGGTTCCTCCACGTGTCCGTGGACCTCGCCGGCTACCGGACCGGATCGATGAACGAGGGGCTTCTCGCGGACGAGCCTCCCCCCGACTCCGAAATCTAACGGTTACTTGAGAAGATTCGCCTTGAAGATGAGCTTCTCGTGGTCTTCCCCGTCCTCGGGGAAGCTGGCGTGGCCGAACCGCACGTCGACCTTCAGTTCTTTCCACCCCTTGCGGATTTCCTCCCCCTCGTCGATGATCGCCTTCTTGATCCGGGGGATCGCGGAGATCTGGCCGTCCTCCGCTTCGGGAAGGATCATCCCGAACTTCCATTCGCTGATCCGCGCCACGACGTCGTAGCCCCGCAGGGCGCGGCGGATCGCCTTGGCCATCCGTTTGATTACCCATTGTTCGCGGTCGACCGCGGAAAACTCCCGGGCGGAGACGCGAGGGGCGACCTCGCAGATCATCAGGACGAGCCGGCGCCGGAAGCGGCGGCCTCGGCTCAGCTCGTGGAGCAGGCGTGACTGGAAGTACTGCAGGGTCGGCAGGCCCGTCGCCTCGTCGAGGTTCTTGAGCCGCTCGCTCCTCTCGAAGGCGATCGCGTTGCCGATCGCCTTTTCGACGTAGCGGATGTATTTTTCGAACGTCCCCCGGTCGTCGTTCGTGAAGGCGGCGGGGTAGAACGTCTTGTGCGGAAACTTGTCGAAGACGGAGACGGTCCCGATGATCTCGCGGTCTCGCCGGAGAGGCAGCATGATCATCGTGCGCGCGATGCCGGCGAAGTCCTGCCAGCCTTCGTCTTCGGCCGTGTCGCGGACCAGGACCGCCGGCTCCCCTTTCAGAATGCCGGTCACCCCCTTCTTGTCCATCCGGAAAAGATCTCTCTGCTCCGCCTCCGCCTTCATGCCGTAGAATTCCCGGATTCCGTACCGGCCCGTCTCGAAATCGAGCAGGCGGATGACGCACGACTCCGCCTCCATGATCAGGGAGGCGGAGGTCGCCACCAGCTTCAGCAGCCGGGCAAGATCCAGCGTGGAGATGATGTTGATGCCGGCTTCGTTGATCGCAGCGATCTTCGTCATCCTCTCGGACGCCGTTTCCTCCCTGAGGGAGTTTCCGACCGAATCGGAGAGCAGGAGCGCGGCTTCGCCGAGCGCTTCGAGATCCTCCGGCGCGACACCG
>CAYWOT010000357.1:360-2345 GCA_964459975.1 uncultured bacterium | reverse complement strand
AGTCCGTCGGGCAGCGACACCGCGATGCCGATGTGGATCCGCGAGTGCGGCTCGAGAGTGCCGTCCCGGTAGGACGCGTTCAGGTCCGGAAACCGGGTGAGCGTGCGGGCCGCGGCGGCGACGATCAGGTCGTTGACGGACAGGGCGCCCTCTTCCGTCCCCAAAGCGTTCCACTGGTCGCGCAGGGCCATCGCCTGCTCCATGTTGACTTCGACCGTGACGTAGAAATGGGGCGCCTTGGCCTTGCTCTCGGCCATTCTCCGCGCGATCGCCTTGCGCATCCGGCTTAAGGGGACGGTTTCACCGGGAGGAGGGACTTTCCGCGCGGCCGGCTCGCCCCCGGCGGCCTTCGCTTCGTCCAACGCCGCCTGAACATCCCGTTCCATGACGCGGCCCCCCGGCCCCGTCCCCCGGATCCGGGCCGGATCGAGCCCCGCCTCCCTGGCCATCCGCCGGGCGACCGGAGAAGCCTTCACGCGCCGCTCTTCGGGCTCTTGCGCCTCTTGGAGTTCCTCCCCTTCCCCGGCCCCCCGTTCCGCTTCCTCTCCGGGCGGCTCCTCCCGCGCAGGCCTTTCCGGTTTCTCGGCCTTCGCGGGCTTCTCCGGCTTCTCCCCCTTTTCGCTCCTCTCGGCTTTCTTCGGCGTTTCGGCGCCTTCTTTCGCGCCCTCGGCCCCGCGCTCCTTGACGGTCTTCGCGTCCGGCCCGGCGATCGTGGCGATCACGGTGCCGACCGGCACCGTCTTCCCGGCCTCCACGACGATCTTCCCCAGCACGCCCGCGGCAGCGGCCTCGATCTCGACTTCGGCCTTCTCCGTCTCGATTTCGGCGATCACCTCCCCTTTCTCGACCCGGTCCCCTTCCTTCTTCAGCCAGCGGGCCACCTTCCCCTCGGTCATGTCGAAGCCCAGCGAGGGCATGATCACCTCGGTCGCCACAGCCACCTCCTTGCTCCGGGTCCCTGCAGGGGACGTTGCACGCGCTCCGAACGGGCCGCGGACGGGCGTCGCGGCAAAGCCCGAGGGCTAGGCCAGCATCCTGCGTATCTTCTCGACGACCAGCTGCTCGTCGGGAAACGTCACTCCTTCCAGATCCCGGGAATACGGAACCGGCACCTCGATCTGCCCCAGCCGCTCGACCGGAGCGTCGAGGTAGTCGAACCGGTCGCGGGCGATCCGGGCCGCGATTTCCGCGCCCATACCGCAGGTCGTCCAATCCTCTTCGAGAACGAGCGCGCGGTGCGTCTTCTTCATCGACTCGTACGCCGGCCCCATGTCGAGCAGGCGCAGCGTCCGCATGTCGACCACTTCGCACTCGATGCCTTCCTGCGCCAGCGTCTCGGCCGCCGCGAGCGCCACGTGCACCATCCGCGAGTAGGTGACGACCGTGACGTCCCGCCCGGCCCTCTTGACCTCCGAGACGCCCATCGGCAGCGTGTATTCGCCGTCGGGCACCTCGCCCTTGACTCCGTAGAGCCGGGCGTGCTCGATGAACAGCACCGGGTTGTCGGAGCGGATCGCGCTCTTGAGAAGCCCCTTCGCGTCGTAAGGCGTCGCCGGCATCACGACGGTCAGCCCGGGGACGTTGGCGAACCACGATTCGAAGGACTGCGAATGGGTCGCCGCCAGCTGTCCCCAGCCCGCCGGCGTGCGGATCACGAGCGGCACCCGGATCTGGCCGGCGAACATGTAGTGGATCTTGGCCGCGTTGTTGATGATCTGGTCCATCGCGACGAGGCTGAAATTGATCGTCATGAGCTCCGCGACGGGCCGCAGGCCCCCCATGGCCGCGCCGACGGCGGCGCCGATGATCGCTTCCTCCGCGATCGGCGTGTCGAGGATCCGCCGCCCCCCGAATTCATCGTAGAGGCTGCGGGTGACGGCGTAGGTGCCGCCCCACACGCCCACTTCCTCGCCCAGGATCACGACCCGGTCGTCGCGCAACATCTCTTCCCGCAAGGCTTCCCGGACGGCGTCGCGATAGGTCTT
>CAYWOT010000357.1:0-350 GCA_964459975.1 uncultured bacterium | reverse complement strand
CGTGGGCGCACAGGTCGCTCGGATCCGGCGCCGGGCTGGTATCCGCGAACTGGACCGCCGTCTCCACTTCCGCCTCGACCTCGTCCGCGATCCGCTGCAGGTCCGCTTCGGTCGCCAGTCCCCGAGAAAGGACGGTCCGCCGGAACCGGGCGAGAGGACCCCGCGCCTTGGCCGCTTCGACCTCTTCCCGGCTTCGATACCGTTGCGGGTCGCCCATCGAATGCCCGCGGAAGCGGTACGTCAGCGCCTCGACCATCCGCGGACCGCCTCCGGCTCTCGCCTGCCCGGCCATCTCGCGCACGGCGTCGCGCACCGCGAGCACGTCGTTTCCGTCGACCTGGACCGCCGGA
>CAYWOT010000356.1:0-2374 GCA_964459975.1 uncultured bacterium | reverse complement strand
CGGATCCGGAGCACCTCGGCGAAGATCACGATCGCCATGACGAGCCCTGCGCCGATCGTGGCGAGCGAGACCCAGTCTCCCTTGCGCGGAAGCCGTTTCCCGACCGCGATGTTGACGAAGAAGGACGCCAGCGGCAGGAACGGGATGATGTATGCGTATCGGATCAATGCTCCCCCTTTTCCTTCCCGGCTACCCCGTCATCCCCGAAGATGGTCCGCCGTGTCGATTTCCACGGTCCCCGTCGTTGCGAACAGGCGCAGGAAGATGGCCAGGGCGACTGCCGCCTCGGCTGCCGCGAGCACGATGACGAAAATGGCGAAGATCTGTCCCCCGATCATCCGGGAGACGTAGTGCGAAAACGCCACGAAATTGATGTTGGCCGCGTTCAGGAGCAGCTCCACGCCCATGAAAAGGGCCACCGCGTTGCGCCGCGTCAGGATCGTGTACAGGCCGCAGCAGAACATCGCCGCGGCGATGACGAGCAATTTGTCCAGAGCCATCTACTTCGGTTCCTCCATGTCGGGTCTCGGAACGTCGGGCCGGTCCGGCCGCGACAGGAGCGCCGCGCCGATCAGCGCCGCGAGCAGCAGCACGGAGGCGACCTCGAAGGGAAGCAGGTAGCGCGTCATCAGCAGTTCCCCGATCTCGGCCGTCGTCGGCTGGTACGTGACGTGGGCCTTGGAGACGAAGGCGGGCGAAACCGCGATGTATGCGAGCACGCCGAAAAGCGCGAGGCAGGTCGCCGCCGCAGGCAGCCGGAACCGGGCCGGATTGGACAGCTTCACGGTCGAGATCCGGTTCGACAGGAACACCGCGAACATGATCAGGACGAGGATGCCCCCGACGTAGATGAGCAGCTGCGTCGCCGCCAGAAAGTCCGCCGCCAGCAGCACGTACAGTCCCGCGACGCCCGAAAAGGTAAACAGGAGCGCCACCGCGGCGTAGACGATGTTCGGGAGGGTGGCCACGAGGATGGCCGACCCCACGGTCATGGCCGCCAACACGTAGAAGACGACGTCTGCAGGTCCCGTCACGGCTTCTTCTCCCCGTCCCGGTCCGGCGCGTCCGCCGGTGCGGTGCCCGGCTTGTCGGCAGGCTTCCGGTCCCCGGCCGTTCCCGGGTTCACCCCCGCGCCCGCCGGCGCGGATGGGCGGGCCGCGGGCTGCGCGTTCTTCTTCGGCGCCTGGCTTTCCGCGGGCGCAGCGGCGCCTTCCGCCTTCGCCTTCGCTTCGGCCTCCGCCACCTGACGCGCCACGCGGGCCTTGATCTGGTCCGCCGGTTCGTCGATGAAGTGCAGGATCAGCTCCCCGCGGTCCACGCTCGCCTTCTCGTAGCCGCTCGTATGGTACAGCGACTTTGGCGGGCATACCTCGACGCAAAGTCCGCAGTACATGCAGCGGCCGATATTGACGTCGTAGGACGCGAGCACCAGCTTCTTGTCGGCCCCGCGGACGGCCTCCAGGGAGATGCAGTCCACCGGGCAGACTTTTACGCACATCGAGCAACTGATGCACTTCTTGACGTCGTTGTACAGGAACCCGCGGAACCGCTCGGACGGCTGCCAGCGCTCCTCGGGGTACTGCTGCGTAATCGTCTCCCGCGGATCCACGCCGTAACGCGCGGTGATCCGCATTCCTTTCGCCGTCGTCGAGACGGCCTCCCAGATATCGTGCAGGTATGCTTTCAACCCCATTCCTTTACCCGATCCACGACGCGATCATCCGGGGAATTCCCTCGCCGTGGAACAGCAGCAGCCAGAGGGAAACCCCCAGGAGGTTGAAAAACGTAACCGGAAGCAGATATTTCCACGACATGCGCATGAGCTGGTCCACGCGCAGCCGGGGCAGCGTCCACCGGATCCACATCATGATCACGACGAGCGCAAGCGTCTTGGCGAGAAAGACGCCCAGCGAAACCAGGTTTCCCCAGATCCCGGGAAACGCGGCCGCGCGGATGAACGGCACGTGCCATCCCCCCAGGAAGCAGGCGGTCGCCAGCGACGACACGACGAACATGTCGCCGTACTCCGCGAGGAAGAAGAAGGCGAACCGGATCCCGGAGTACTCGACGTGGTAGCCCGCCACGAGCTCCGACTCTGCCTCGGGGATGTCGAAGGGAGTCCGGTTGGTCTCCGCCAGCGCGGCGGTGTAATACACGAAGAAGGACAGGAAGGTGAACGGGTTGTGGAAGATGTTCCACCCGAAGATCCCGAGGAGCCCCCCCTGGGACCGGACGATGTCCTGCAGGGAAAGGGAACCGGCGATCAGGACCGCCGGGAGCAGGGCCATCCCCACGGGGACTTCGTACGAGACGATCTGCGCGCAGCAACGCATGCCGCCCAGAAGGGCCCACTTGTTGTTCGAGGCCCACCCGG
>CAYWOT010000355.1:0-2377 GCA_964459975.1 uncultured bacterium | reverse complement strand
CCCTCGTGTAGCCCGTGAGCCGTTCGAAGGCGGGATTGACGTACTGGATCGTCCCGTCCAAGGCCGTGATCATGATCGTCTGGTCCGCCTGCTCCACGGCGGTCTCCAGTCGGATCCGGTCCTTTTCCATCTGCCGGCGCCGCGTGATGTCCCGGACGACCTCGATGGCCGCCACGATCTTGCCTTCCGCGTTGCGAAGCGGAGATGCCGCGAGCTCCATGTGAAGGGTGCCGCCATTGCGTCCCACCGTCCGTTCCGCGAAATGGGTCTCGCCGTCCCGGAACGCACGTTCCACGGGGCATCCCGCGCAGACGTCGTCGTTTCCTTCATACGCGCGGTAGCAGGGTTCGCCGACGTGGTCCCCGGCGATCTTCTTTTCGGTTTCGTTCTGGTACAGGATCCGGAAGTCCCGGTCCTGGATCGTCACGCCGTCGCCGATCGCCGCGAGGATCGCATCCGACTTGGCCTTCTCCCGGTGCGCCTCGGCGACTGCGTCCCGTACCTTCTCTTCCGCCTCCTTGCGCTCGGTGATGTCCACGACCACGCCGTCGACGTGGACGAACGCGCCGTCCCCGTCGTAGATCATCTGGCGCCGGTCGGCGACCCAGCGCACGGTCCCGTCCGGGCGGCGGATCCGGTACTCCACCCGCAGGGCGCGCTTGCGGCTCCGCACGGCCGTCTGGAACGTCTCCCGGACCCGGTGCAGGTCGTCGGGGTGGACGGTCGTAAGCCAGCTTTCCGTCCCCTCCAGGTATGCGGCTGCGGGCCGGCCGGTGAGCTGCTCGACGTCGCCGCCGAGGAAGGAGACGGACCAGTCCCGGTGCCCCCGGTATACGACCCCGGGCAGGTTGTCGATCAGGGAATGCAGCAGGCGGTCCGCGAGATCCCGCCCGGACGCGGAGGTGCCTCGAGGCGCCTCCGTACTCGGACCGCACGGGAGGGGCGCGTCCGGTTCCGCGGCGCCGCGGCGCCGAGCGTTCGCTTGCCCCTGGCCCTGGGCCGGTCCGCGGGAACTCGGAGGCTTCGGCATCTGAAGATCCCTCGCCATCTTTTCGATATCGGCTGCGAACCCGCAGAGGTTTACAAAAAAAAACGGTAAAGAATTTCCGCCCCGTTCCGAAAGATCCCTGTAACGGCGGTGACCAACCAACCGGACGGACGAAGGCGTTGACCGAACTCCTCGCTCACAACTACCTGGCCTCCTTGTTCTTCCCCGCGCTTCTTCTCTCCCTGTGGCTGATCCCGGTGGCGATCCGCCTGTCGTACCGGATCGACGCGGTCGACAGGCCCGACGAGCGCAAGGTCCACACCCGGGAAGTGTCGCGCTTGGGCGGGGCGCCGATGGTGGCGGGGCTCGTCGTCTCGCTTCTGCTGTTCGCGGATCTCGACCGGACGTTGACCGGGTTCGTCGCCGGTGTCTTCCTCGTCACGGCGACGGGCTTGCTGGACGACCTTTTCCGGATTCCTCCGCCGCTCAAGTTCTTCGGAGAGATCGCGGCGGCCGGGATCTTCGTGGGCATGGCGGGGCAGTCGCTGCCGGGGTTCGGCGACTTCCTGGGCGTCGGCGCGGTCGGCTTCGGCGCGTTCGCGCCGGTCGTAACGGTCTTCTGCATGGTCGGCGTGATGAACGCCTTCAACCTGTCCGACGGCCTCGACGGACTGGCCGGCGGCCTGGGCGCCATCGCCTGCGTCTTCCTGGGGGTCTTCGCGTTCGCCGCGCACCGGAACGTTCCCCTCGCGATCCTCGTGGCGCTCTTCGGCGCCGTGCTCGGGTTCCTTCGGTACAACGCCCATCCGGCGGTCCTCTTCATGGGGGACACCGGGAGCCTGCTCCTCGGGTTCACGCTCTCGGCCGTGACGGTGATGCTCGTACAGCCGGCCGGACCGGGCGCTGCGTATGCACCGACCACGGTGGCCGCGGTACTGGCCCTCCCGATCATGGATACGCTGCTCGTGATGGGGCGCCGCATCCGCGCGGGCAAGAAGCCCTTCGAGCCGGACCGCACCCACCTCCACCACCGGTTCCTGGACTTAGGCGTCCCCCACGACGTCGTCGTGCCGGTTCTCTACCTCGCGTCGGGGATCTTCGGGCTGCAGGCGTGGTTCCTGCGCGACCGGCCGGAGGTCGTCCAGTTCGCGGCGGTTCTGGCGATGGGGATGTTGATCCACGGAACGGTTCTTTTCCTCGAGCGGTCGGGATTCCGGTGGGCGGGCCCGCGGGCGCAGGACGCACCGTTGCGGCAGGGCCGGACCCACGAGGCGATTGCGTCGGTCCTGTCGAAGAGCGTTGCACCGGTCGGATGGGCGATCGCTCTGGGCCTGTTCCTGCCGATGTTCCTGTTCGCGGCCTCGATCGGGCTGATGCTCTCGATGCTGT
>CAYWOT010000354.1:0-2427 GCA_964459975.1 uncultured bacterium | reverse complement strand
CCCTCGACCGTCACGTCGCCCCCGGCGATCGCTCCCGCCAACAGCAGGGTCGCCGCCTCGATCCGGACCGGAATCGCCTCGATCCGGACCCCCGAGAGCGACCGAACCCCCCGCACGACGATCTCGTCGGTCCCGTCCCCCTCGATGTCGGCGCCCATGCCGCGCAGCGCCGCGGCGAGGTTTTCGACCTCGGGCTCCCGCGCGGCGTTCCGCAGGACCGTCGTGCCCCTGGCGAGGGTCGCAGCCATCATGAGGTTCTCGGTCCCCGTCACCGTCCGGACGTCGAAGCGGACCTCACCCCCGGCCAGCCGCCGGGCCGCCGCCTCGATATACCCCTCCGACAGCGACGTCCTCGCGCCCAAGGCCTCGAGGCCCCTGAGGTGCTGGTCGATCGGCCGGGCCCCGATGGCGCACCCCCCGGGGAGGGAGATTCGGGCCTGTCCCCGGCGGGCGACCAGGGGCCCGAGCGCCAGGACCGACGCCCGCATCGTCTTGACCATCTCGTAGGGGGCCTCGGCCCGGCGCACTCCGCGCGCGTCGATGCGAAGGACGGAGATTCCGCCGTCGTCGTCCCGCACGACCGCGGCGCCCAGCCGCGAAAGGAGCCGCGCGAAGGTGTCGATGTCCCGCAGGCGGGGAACATTCCGGATCTCCACGGGGCCGTCCGCCAGGAGCGACGCCGCCATGATCGGGAGGACGGCGTTTTTCGCCCCCGAGGCGCGCACGGCGCCCGACAGCGGCTTGCCCCCTCGGATGCGGAAGGTGTCCACCCGTTCCTCCTTACCGACGCCCCTTCAATCGCCCCGCGGCCGGGTCGCGCCGGGCTTCAACGGATCCAGCAGGCCACGCGGTCCCTGCCCGCGAGATCCCTGGCGACGCCGGCGAACGCAAGCGGACCGCAGGGAAGCGCGCGCACGGCGACCGCCTGGGTCTCCCCGATCTCCACCCAGAGCCTCCCGCGGGGCGCCAGGTGCTCCCATGCCCGCTCCACCAGCGGGCGGATCACGTCCAACCCGTCCGCTCCGGCGAGCAACGCCTGCGCCGGCTCGAAGTCCCGGACTTCGCGCGGCAGCAAATCCCATTCCTTTTCGGAAACGTACGGGGGGTTCGCCACCACTACATCAAAACGGTCCCCTCTTTGCAAGGCGGAATATCCGTCGGCGCGGACGAACAGCATCCGGTCCACGGCTTTCATGGCCCGCGCATTGTCCCGGGCCACGGCCAATGCGCCGGCCGACACGTCCACCGCGACCACTTTCACCCGGGGCAGTTCCAGGCAAAGCGTCACGCCGATCGCGCCGCATCCCGCGCCCACGTCGAGCATGGTGCCGCGGTCCCGGCCCTCGCCCAGCCATGCGCCGATCACCCGTTCCACCAGCCCTTCCGTTTCGGGCCTCGGGATGAGCGTGTCCCGCGTAAGACGGAACTCCCGACCGTAGAAGTCCCACGCGCCGAGGATGTATTGGACCGGCTCTCCGGCCAGCCGGCGGCGCACGAGGAGGCTCACAGGCCCGGCGGCGGCGGAGGCGTCGCGCTCCCCCTCCAGCGCCAGACGGGAGCGGGGAATGCCGGCGGCGCAGGACACGAGGATCTCCGCGTCGGGCGAGGGGGAAAGGCCGCCCTCGGCAAGCTCCCGGCGACAGAGCGCGACAAGCTCCCGCAGACGCATCGGACGGCCCGCGGGTCAGCCGGTGTGCTTCAGGGTTTCGGCGTGGGCCTGGGCGATCAGGGCGTCCACGAAGACGTCGATATGCCCGTGCAGCACCTCGGAGAGCTGGTGGACGGTCAGGCCGACCCGGTGATCGGTCACCCGGCTCTGCGGAAAATTGTAGGTGCGGATGCGTTCGCTGCGGTCTCCGGTTCCGACCAGCGACCTCCGCATGTCGGCCCGCTCGTCGTGCTGCCGCTGCCGCTCGAGGTCGTAGAGCCGGGACCGGAGGATTTTCAAGGCCTTGGACTTGTTCTTGAGCTGGGACTTCTCGTCCTGGCACGAAACGACGAGACCCGTGGGAACGTGCGTGATCCGCACCGCGGAGTCGGTGGTGTTCACGCTCTGGCCGCCGGGGCCCGAGGACCGGAACACGTCGACGCGCAGATCGTCCGGCGCGATCTCGACGTCCACCTCCTCCGCTTCGGGGATCACCGCCACGGTCACCGTGGACGTGTGAATCCGCCCCCCCGCCTCCGTCGCGGGCACCCGCTGGACGCGGTGGACCCCGCTTTCGAACTTGAGCCGGCTGTAGGCGCCCTTTCCCTCGATCATCGCGATGACTTCCTTCGTTCCGCCGAGGCCCGTGGTGCTGTGGGAGAGCGTCTCCACCTTCCATCCCTTCATCGCCGCGTACAGGGTATACGACCGCAACAGCTCCGAGGCGAACAGCGCCGCCTCCTCGCCGCCCGCCCCGGCCCGGATCTCGATCAGGATGT
>CAYWOT010000353.1:0-2435 GCA_964459975.1 uncultured bacterium | reverse complement strand
GGCGGCCAAGGAAATCCCCGTTCCGCAGGTCCCCGTCGGAGGTCCGCTCACGATGTACGCCCGCGAGGCGGAACAGCTGCGGGTCCACTGCGCCACGCTCGGAATCGTGCCGGACGAGCTTGCCGCGACGAGCCCCCTTACGGTCGCGCCTCTGCCCTCCTACCTCGAGGCGATCCGGGCCGCCTCGGCGTACAGCTTCACGCCCGCGGATCCGAAAGGAGGGGGAACGTTTTTCGTCGCGCCCGTTTCGGGCCCGTGGACCGACAACCGGGAGGAGATGCCCGAATACCGGATGCTCGCCGCGCACGAGACCTTTCCCGGCCACCATCTCCTCGACAGCTGGCGGTGGCACCTCGTCCCGCCGGTCAGGCGCCCGCTGGAACTGCCCCTGTTCTACGAGGGGTGGGCGTGCTTCGCCGAGGAGCTGATGTACCGTACGGGCTTTTTCTCCGGGCCCGCGGACCGTTTTCTCCTTAGCCGGAGAAGGCACCGCCGGGCGGTGCGGGGGCTGGTCGACCTCGACCTGCAGACGGGGAGGATCGACGAACACGCCGCCGCGGCCCGCCTCGTCGACGGGGGCTTTCCCAGAGAGGCGGCTGCCTCCGCCGTCGGGAAATATGCGCTTCGGCCCGGATACCAGGTATGCTACACGTTCGGACTTCAACGCTTTCTCGACCTGCACGCACGGTACGGCGCAGGCGGGGAGAAGCGGTTCGTGCGCACGGTCCTCTCGGGCGGGGAGATCGGCTTTGCCCGGGTGGAGGAGGCGCTGCGCGCCCAATCCGGCGGGTCCCGGTGACCGTCGGGACGCCTTGCCGCGGCGCCGGAGCCAGATACGAGGGAGGTGACGTGGAGAAGTTCGCCGGCTACCACTCGGAATGGAATTTGGGCAGCCCCGGGGGGTGGGACTACCAGCGGGTGACCCAGGTGATCGGCAAGGAGGTGTGGAAGCGGCTGTACGCGATCCGCAAGATCGGGGTGGAGCTTTCCTTCGACCATCCCCTCCTCTATCCGATCGACGGGTTCGTGGAGATGCTCCTCGAAGCGTACCGCGGGCACGAGGGGAATAATCCCGGCACCATCGCCGTCGTCGCGGAGGAAGAGACGCTCGACGACGTGACCGAGAACATCAATCTCGCCAAGAGGCTTGGCGCAATCCCGGGAATCCGCGGCGTTCTCATCGCTCCCCACGAGCTCGAACGGGTCCGGGGAACCGTGTGCCACCGGGGAACGCCGGTATCGCTTCTTTTCCTCGACTTCAACACCGACACCCTCCTCTCCCTTCACCGGAAACACGACCTCTCCGCTTTGCTTGCCGCCGTCCGGCAGGGCCGCGTGATCAATCCGCGCGGGACCGAGCCGATCAACGTCAAGAGCATGTTCGAGCTTTTCACCGGCCCCTACCGGGACCGGTTCCACCCGGAGACCGTGGCGCGCACCCCCTGGACGCGCAAGTTCCACCCCCGGCAAACCGACGGCCCCGACGGCGAGGAGATCGGCGACCTCATCGAGTGGACGAGGCGCAACTGGGCGAACCTGGTCCTGAAACCCGAGCGGGGGTACTCGGGCAAGGGCGTTCGGGTGGGCGGCGTCCACCCCGATGCCGACGAGGCGGTCGAAACCGCGACGCGGGAAGGGAACTACATCGTCCAGCAGAAGATCCCCTTAAGCCTGTGGGGCGAGGACAACCCCGAGCTTGATCGCGAGCGCAAGACCGTCGGCCTCGTCCGCTACCAGACCGACTTCCGCTGCCTGTTCGGCCCGAGCCGGGTCTTCGGGTTCCTCGTGCGGTTCGGCGGGGTGCCCACGAACGTCGGAAGCGGCGGCGGCGTGCAGCCGCTGGCCCTGCTTCACTCCGACATGACGGTGCGCGACGCGGTTCGCCGGATCAACGACGCGATCCTCTCGATCCCGTACGAAGACTTGGCGGAGGTCGCTGCGGCGCAGGAAGCGATGTCCCTGGAGCACCGGTTCACCTACCTGCTCGGCCCCATTCCGATCGCCCTTCGTCCCCGGGTGATGAAGCCCAGCCACATCGAGGCGCTCTCGAATTACTGCGGCGCCGTCTGGTCCGATTGCCGGGTGCTCGAGAAGATGTGGCGCGCCGGGGAGCTCGATGAGTTCGTGCAGATCGAGGAGGAGGAGCTGGCCATCGCCCGTTCGCAGCCCTGGGGCGGCTCCCACGCCATCTTCGCGTCCGACGGGCTTTTCAGCTTCGGCGCGCACCGTGATGGGCGTGCCGTGAGAATCGGTTCCGGAAACCATCAATACGCTGTTGCCCTTCAGGCGCTGATAGCGGGCATAGATATCCGCCGGCAGATAGGAACCGGCCAGATTTCCCACATGAATTTCAGTATTGCCATACGGCCAGGCAACGGCTACAAGAATGGATTCGGGCATACGTTTTCTCTCCAAAAGGTTATTGCGTGGATTTT
>CAYWOT010000352.1:0-2436 GCA_964459975.1 uncultured bacterium | reverse complement strand
GTAAACGCTTATTTTATCGAAAAAACCGCGAGGTCACAACGAACGGGTTCGCCGGAGGTTGAACCCGCCGCGCCGCGGCCGCTCCGTCTTTTAGAAGCAGCCGGGCCAGGGGCACCAGAACCCGTCCCTCCAGGGTCCCGGATAATACGCCGGATACGGCGGAGCGTAATAGACGGGCGGAGGCGGCGCCCACAGGTGCAGCTCCCGGACGTCGACCACGGGGTAGGTATACTCCGTCTCCCCCAGCGGCCGCGTTTCCTTTCCCGCGACCGTCCCGGCGACCGTGACCTTGGCGCCCCGCGAAAAGACGGCCGGATCGAGGAACCGCCGCGTCCTGGCGATGAACCGTCCCTGGTAGGAATCCCAGTCGGCCGGAAATTCGCCGTACTTCAGGGGAGTTTCCACCACGACGAGATCGGTGACTCCCCGCCGGTTCTGCGTGTCGACGATCACGCCGCCCCAGATGACCGTTGCGCCACGGTACGCGTCGGGATTCTCGAGAACCATCCGGAACGTCAGGTTCTTGTTCACCTGCGCGCGGATATTCGGCGAGATGACGTGGGCGCAGCCCGACAGGGCGAGCGCCGAGGCGACGAGCACCACGCAGCCGCTTCGGATCGACATCTTCCGCCCCCCTCCTTACAAGAGACCCGGACAGATCATGGAACGTCCCATCGGCGCCCGACTCCGGCGGACCGTCCGCCGGGCCGACTGCTGCATCTTCCATGTTAGACGCAGGGAACGGCGCAAAAGACGCGTCTCGAAATAAACGGCGGGCATCCGCATCTAAAATCGACGATGAAGAATCGAGTCGTCGTCGCATTGTCCGTCGCGCGTCTGGGCGACGCCGTCGGCAACAGCATCCTGTTCATCATCATCCCCCTGTACGTCGCCAAACTCCCCTCTCCCTGGTTTTCGGTCCCCGAGCCGGTGCGGGTCGGGATCCTGATCTCCCTCTACGGCATGGTCAACGCGACGCTGCAGCCCCTGACGGGCGCCCTTTGCGACCGCATCGGCCGCAAGAAGCCGCTCATCCAGGGCGGGCTCGTTCTCATGGCGGCCGGAACGCTGGCGTTCCTCCTGGCAAGGCGGTACACGGACCTGCTCTTCCTTCGCGCCTTGCAGGGCATCGGGGTCGCGGTGACCATTCCCGCTTCCATGGCGCTCATGGCGGCGGCCACCGAGCAGCGCACCCGGGGCGGAGCGATGGGCGTGTACACGACGATGCGCGTCGTGGGGTTCGGCGTCGGGCCGCTCATCGGCGGTTTCCTCCAGGTCCACTTCGGATTCGCCGCGGCGTTCTTCACCGGAGCGGGATTCATCATCATCGCGGTTTTTCTCGTCCATTTCTGGGTCCCGGAGGTCCGGGGCGAGCGTCCCTCCGCCGGTCAGTCGTTCCGGATCATCGACCCCGGGCTCCTCACCCCGGGCATCCTCGGCGCGGCCCTGGCGACCTTCGTGATGGCCCTCTCCTACACCCTGATGGTGACGCTGGAGGCACAGTTCAACGACCGCCTCCACGAGACGGCCATGGGTTTCAGCATCGCCTTCAGCGCGCTCATGGTCACGCGGCTTCTCTTCCAGTTTCCCCTGGGCCGCCTCTCGGACCGGATCGGGCGCAAGCCCCTCATCGTCGCGGGACTGATCGTGATCGCGCCGGCCACCGGGCTCATGGGGGTCGTGGTGACCACGGCACAGCTCACCGGCCTGCGGCTGCTGCAGGGGCTGGCCTCCGCGGCGATCGCGGCGCCGGCGTTCGCCCTGGCGGGCGACCTCTCCGGGGCCGGCGGGCAGGGCCGCCAGATGAGCATGGTCACGATGGGCTTCAGTCTGGGAATCGCGCTCGGCCCCCTGATTTCGGGATTCCTGGCGCTTCACTCGTTCGAGCTGCCGTTCCTGGTGGGAGGGGTCCTCTCCCTGGCCGCGGCGTGGGTCGTCCACCGCTTCGTTCCGGAGACCCTGAGGCGTTAAAGAGACGGGATTTCACGGCTGCGGCGGCGAACGAGGAGGTGGACGCGTTTCCGGGAAAACCGTTGAGCCGGCGGGTGTCGCTTCTTCCGTCTTCTTTATCTTTAAGACGCGCGGCGCCCGCCCGGCCGCTCGGCGGGGGCCGACGGGAGGGAGAGCGGAGTCTCCAGCCGCTTCGGAGCGAGACGGCGCGCTTCCGGGCGGACGTACAGGATCGTTCCGCCGGCCGGCCCCAGAAGAGCCTCGGCGATGCCGCCGCGCCGCGCGAACTCCTCCGGCGTTGCGACCATGACGTCCCGGGCGATGCCGAACTCCCGCAGGACCAGGCGGATCTCCAGCTGCTTCGCACGCCTCGACCCGCAGATCGGCATCACGACGAGAAGGTCCGCGTCGTCGCTCAAGGCCGGAATCCCGCCGGGGCGCGAACCGAACAGGATGATCCGCTCGGGACCTACGCGCTCCACGAGC
>CAYWOT010000351.1:0-2445 GCA_964459975.1 uncultured bacterium | reverse complement strand
ACGCGACATTGCCGAGTCCGGGGAAATCCCGGAAAACCTTCCAGAACGGCAGTCCGTGGTAGGAGGGATCCGGCTCCGTGAACTGCGGGAAATTGCCGTTTCCCCAGTCGAACTTCCCGGAGTCGACGATGATCCCGCCGATGGACGTTCCGTGCCCCCCGATGAACTTCGTCGTCGAGTGCATCACGATGTCGGCCCCGTGGTCGATCGGCCGAAGCAGGTACGGAGACGGCATCGTGTTGTCGATCACCAGCGGGATCCCGGCCTCGTGGGCGACGTCGGCCACCGCGCGGATGTCCAGTGTGTCGAGCTTGGGGTTCCCGATCGATTCGGAAAAGACGGCCCGGGTCCGCTTCGTGATCGCCTTGCGGAAGTGGGCGGGGGCTGACGGGTCGACGAAGACGACACGGATCCCCATCTTGGGAAGGGTGTAGTGGAACAGGTTGTACGTACCGCCGTACAGGGAGGTCGACGAAACGACCTCGTCGCCGGCGCCCGCGAGATTGAGGAGCGCAAGGGTCGCCGCCGCCTGGCCGGATGACACCGCCAAGGCGCCGCTCCCGCCCTCCAGCTGCGCGATCCGCTGCTCGAGCACGTCGGTGGTCGGGTTCATGATCCGCGTGTAGATGTTGCCGAACTCCTCGAGCGCGAACAGGCGGGCGGCGTGCGCCGTGTCGTCGAAGACGTACGACGTCGTCTGGTAGATCGGAACCGCCCTTGCGTGGGTGGTCGGATCCGGTTTTTGCCCCCCGTGAAGGGCGATCGTTTCCGGCCTCCATGAGTTCGCCATCAATTGGCTCCTTTCCGTCGCCCGCGGAGTACGCGGATGGCACGATCCGGGTCGAACCCCGGAATAGACGATTTTCTTAATCGAGTTTATAGTCTACTGGCTTCCGCGTCAATCGTCCACGCGGGCAACCCGCGCGATTTCGGCTATGAATTCGCGCTGATCGATTTCCCTTGACATTCGCCGGTTCCGCCCCTACAATTCCGTATACAGTATGCAAGAGGAAGTCCCCCTCTTCCCCTTGCATCATCTCTTTCCTTTTTTCCCTTCGCCTGAAGGCTTCGCCGTCCGGCCCCCCCCGGGGGGCGAAGCCCATGCGCGCGCAGCGTCGAGCCGAAGTCCCGTCCCACGGCCCCCGGGACCGAAAGCCCGGCGGCAAGCCGGCTCGTCCGAGGCCCCCCTTTCAGGTCCGCTCGAACATCCCGGCCGCCCCCATCCCCCCGCCAATGCACATGGTGACCAGACCCAACGCCGCGCCCCGCCGCTTCATCTCGTGCAAAAGCGTCGCCGTGAGCTTGGCTCCCGTGCATCCGAGGGGATGGCCGAGCGCGATCGCCCCGCCGTTCACATTGACCCGGTCGGGATCCAGGCCGAGTTCCCGGATGACCGGAAGGGACTGGGCGGCGAACGCCTCGTTGAGCTCCACCAGGTCGACGCGGCCCAGCTTCATCCGCAGCCTCTTCAGGAGCTTCGGAACCGCCGCGATCGGCCCGATCCCCATGACCTCGGGCGCGACGCCTGCCACGGCGAAGCCGAGAAACCGCGCCAGCGGCTCCGCGTTCAGCTTTTTTAGCGCCTTTTCCGACACGACCACGGCCGCGGCGGCCCCGTCGCTCATCTGCGACGCGTTCCCCGCGGTAACCGTGCCCCGGGGGTCGAAGGCCGGCTTGAGCTTCGCCAGCGCCTCGACCGTGGTGTCCGCCCGCGGGCCCTCGTCGACCTCGAAAACGATCCGGCGGGCCTGCGGCTTCTCCCCGTCCTGCACGACGAAGACGGTGGTCGGAACGGGGACGATCTCGTCCCGGAACCGTCCTTCCTCGATCGCGGCCAGCGCCTTCCGGTGGCTGTGGTACGCGAAGACGTCCTGGTCCTCGCGAGTCACGTTGTAGCGGCGAACCACCTGTTCCGCGGTGAGCCCCATCGGCATGAAGACCTCGGGACGGTCCTCGATCAGCGCGGGGTTGAACGACGGCTTGTTCCCCCCCATGGGCACCATGGTCATCGACTCGGTCCCGCCCGCGACGATGACGTCGGCGAACCCGGCCATGATGCGCTCCGCCGCCATGGCGATCGACTGCAGCCCCGACGAGCAGAACCGGTTGATCGTCATCCCGGGGACCGAGTCGGGGCAGCCGGCCTTGAGGGCGCAGATCCGCGCCACGTTCATTCCCTGTTCGCCCTCCGGCATGGCGCAGCCCAGGATGACGTCGTCCACCTGCGCCGGATCCAGGTTTCTCACCCGTCCGATCGCGCCGCGGACCGCGACGGCCCCCAGGTCGTCCGGACGCGTGTCCTTGAGGCTTCCCCGGTACGCCTTGCCGACCGCCGTCCGGACCGCCGAGATGACATACGCCTTCGCCATCGGCCCCTCCCAAAAAATACGACGTCGTGCCACACCCCGCCCAGCGCGAATTTCCCACCAGGCTTCTGCTGCTGCG